>DASVHW010000408.1 GCA_036382395.1 Candidatus Binatia bacterium
GCCGACGATTTCCGATGCAAATATGATCACCGGGATTATCGCAACGACCGAAAGGCCAAATGCAGTGAGGATCGACTGGCCCAGTACCTGGTTGGCGTCGGCCTCTTGGCGTGCCCCGATGTGCCGCGCCACGAGGGCCAGAGTGCCCGTCCCCACGGCGGTCATGGCGACACTGACGGCAGACAGAATCTGCGCCCCGATTCCGACGGCGGCCACGGCGGCCGCGCCGAGCCGACCTACCATGAGCGTGTCGATCAGACCGACCAGTGACTCGAGCAGGAAGGTTAAGATGACTGGCCAGGAGAGCGCCCAAATGGTTCGGACGAGGGCCGAGCGCTGCTGCCGTACGCCGGTAGCGGCCTCGACAGTCCGCATATATACAGGCGGATCACCCTCCATAAACCGCGCCACGTCATCGAATTCGGTGGTGGAAGTCAAGGAACATTCTCTCACTGTGGAATTCTCGCGCTCCTTTGAAGGGCGACGACACGCACGGCCTGCTGGTTCCATCGCCGCGGGCTCCGAGTATGATGCGCCGATCCCGGCCCGATAGGAGTGACAAGCATGCACGCCGAACCGCAGCCTGAGACGAACATGTCACTGCCGGTCCATCTGGTCGTGGTTCCCCATACGCACTGGGATCGTGAGTGGTACCAACCGTTCCAACAATTCCGCAGCCGGCTGGTGCGCATGATCGACCGCCTGCTGGAGACGCTGGAAGGCCAACCCGACTTCACGCACTTCCATCTCGATGGCCAGACGATCGTGCTCGAGGATTATCTCGACATTCGGCCACGGAATCGCGCCCGCTTGCGTCGGCTGATTCGCACGGGCCGGATTGCGGTCGGGCCGTGGTACGTGCTGCCGGACGAATTTCTGGTGACCGGCGAGTCGCTCATCCGCAATTTGCAGATCGGCCATCGCCTAGCGGCGCAGTTCGGTGCGCCGTTGAAAGTCGGTTACCTGCCCGATCAGTTCGGGCACATCGCCCAGATGCCGCAGATCCTGGCCGGATGCGGAATTGATTGCGCCGTGGTGTGGCGTGGCGTCGGAGCGGACATCACCCGCACCCTGTTCACCTGGGAAGCACCCGACGGCACCAGCGTCTTCACCGTTTACCTGCCGCATTCCGGCTACTCCAACGGGCGCAGCCTGCCGGAGGCTGCCGGCGAGATGCGCGAGCGTCTGGCCGCCATCGTGGCGGAACAGGCGCCGTATCGCCGGGTGCCATCGCTGCTCGTGATGAACGGGACCGATCACCAGGAGGCGCAGGCGACGTTACCCGAGCTGCTGGCCGTGGCCACGCGCGGGCGTGAAGGGCTGAGCTGCGAGATTGCATCGCTGAGCAGCTTCATCGAGCGTGCACGCGCCGAGCACGGTGAGCTACAGGCCCATCGGGGCGAGCTACGCAGCCCCCTGCGTGCCCACCTGCTTCCCGGCGTCACGTCCATGCGCGTGCGGCAGAAGCAGCGCGACTTTTACAACGTCAGCCGCTTGGAGCGCTACGCCGAGCCGCTTGCCACCTGGGCCGACCTGACGGCGCAGCAGCCCTGTAATGTCCGGCTCACCGATTTCACCGATTGGGCGTGGAACATGGCGGTGCAAAATCATCCGCACGACAGCATCTGCGGCTGCTCGATCGATGTCGTGCATCGCGATATGGAATACCGCTTCGATCAAGTCGAAATGGTGGGCGAGCAGGTAACGCGGCAGGCGCTCGCCACCCTGGTGCAGCGACTCGACACGTCGCGCACAGCGCCGGACCCGGCGCTGTGCGTCTACAACCCAAACACCGCCGGCCCCAGTGCCGTGCGCGCGGAGATCTATGCTGACCCGGCGTCCTCGTTCGTTCTGCAAGACGAAAGGGGGAACGAGATCCCGATCTACCTCCAGGCCGAGGCCGGCGAGGTGCTGTTTGCCGCCGAGCTGCCACCGGATGAGATTCGGCCGCACGTGTTGGCGATTCAGACACGCGAGTTTCTCGGCTTCTTCATCAATGACGCGGCCTTTCAGCGCCAAGGCGACCGCCTCTCGGTCGTTCTCACCATGGATCGAGCCCTGCGCGGCCGACTCGACGTGCCCGCTCTGCGCCAGCAGTGGCTGGCAATGCTCGATGATCCGACGCTCCGCATCATTTCCGCTCGGGCGCAGACCGGTGCGCCGGCGCGCGCAACCTTTATTGCGCCCGAACTCACCGGCCACGGGTTCAAGGTCTTTGCCCTGCGGCGACGGACGGATGGACCGGGAGAAGCGGCTGCCTCACCGTTCATCGCCACCGGCGGCGGCATTGAAAACCACTACTACCGAATCTCGGTCGACGATGACGGTGCACTGAGCATAACGGACAAGGAGACCGACCTCGTACTGCAGCGCTGCAACTGGTTCGTGGACGAAGGCGATCGCGGCGATGAATACAACTTCGACCCGCTAGCGGCGCCGCAAGTGGTGATGGCTCCGGCGTCACGCCCGACGGTCACGATCGATACCGGCAATCCGGTGGTGGCGACGTTGATGGTCGATCAGACGTACCTCATCCCACGCAGACTCGAAGCGGACCGCGACACGCGTTCGAGCGAGTTGGTGCCGGTACCCATCACCACGCGAATCCGTCTCTACGCTGGCGTCAAGCGGGTGGACTTCGAAACCCTCATCGACAACACCGCCGCTGATCACCGGCTCCGGGTGCATTTCCAGACGCCGCTGACGGTGGGCTCCGCTTTCATGGAGCAGGCGTTTGGAGCAGTGGAGCGCGCCCTCGAGCTCGAGCCGGAGGGCAGTGTGGAGCGTCCGATCGGTACCGTGCCGCAGAAGACGTTCACCTGCATTCAGGACGGACAACGGGGGGTCGCGCTATTCAATCGTGGCATTCCTGAGGTTGAGGTATTCCGCGCCGACGGCGGAACGGAAATCGCCCTCACTTTGATTCGTGCTGTCGGGTGGCTGTCGCGGGGCGACCTGCGCTGGCGGAACGGACACGCGGGTCCCGGACTCGAAACTCCGGAGGCGCAGTCGCAGGGGCCGCACCGTTTCGAGTATGCGCTGACGACGTACAGCGGTGATTGGGAGTCGGCGGGCGTCGTCACACAGGCACACAACTTTGCCCATCCGCCCATTGCCCTCGTGACCGACGCGCGTCCCGGCTCACTGCCGGCGGGGGCGACGCTCTTTCGTTGCGAGAACCCGAACATCGTCGTGAGCGCGGTGACGCCGGCAAAGCGCAACGGGGCATATGTGGTCCGTTGCTACAACGCGTCATCGCGGGCGCAGACTGGCATCGTCGATTTCTTCCACGCCGGACGGGCTCGGGCGGTGAACTTTCTCGAGCGGCCGGTGCGGATCAGGATGCGCCGCTTACCTGATGGCGCACTGAGGTTGCAACTGCGCCCGTTTGAGATTGCGACTCTGCAGGTCAGCGGCGACTTCGTGAGTGATCGGCCGAGTGCCGTTAACCAGATAGAGTCATGATGCCAGTCCGTGACGGTTGTTCAGCAGTCGTCTCGGTGAACTGTGGCCGGCGAGAAGGCCGGCAGGCACACGGCTAGGTACTCGGCCCCGCCCGCCTCGGGTGTACTGTAGCGAATCCACTCTCCCGCTGGTGCGTGCACTGCCTGCCCGGTGCGAACTTCCAGCACACCTCCCCTCGTCTCCACGCGAAGCATCCCCGACGTAACCACCGTGAACTCGTCGAATTCCGGTTCTTGGCCCGGTTCTTCCCATCCCTGCGGGCTTTTCATGCGGGCGATGCTGACTCGCTCCGTCCCGCTGTTGACGCGCCCCACGAACTCCTCAATTCGCTTGGGCGGGTTCCCCGCGGCCTGAATGATAGTCGGCCTTTCGATCAGTGTGGCCATGTACTCAGTTCAGTACCCCATCGTGCCCAAGAAATCTTCGAGCCGGTTGAAGCGCATGTAGGGGTTGTGCCGCTTCTCCTCGCCAATGGTCGACGTGACGCGCTCGGCGTAGTTATGGCCAGGATAGAGAACCGTGTCGTCCGGCAGCTGCTTCAACTTGTTCACCAGGCTGTCGTACAGCTGCGCCGGATCACTGCCGGGGAGGTCGACGCGGCCACAGGAGCCGATGAACAGGGTGTCGCCGGAGATCAATCGGCCATCGACAAGGAAACACTGAGAGCCGGGGGTGTGTCCGGGGGTGTGCAACATGCGGATGCTGAGCTCGCCCAACTTGAGCTCCTCGGTTCCATCGGTCCGTACCAGATCGGAGGGCGAAAGGCCCGCAATGCGGCCGACGAAATCGGCTTCCGTTTTGTGGACCCATACCTTGATCGGCAAGTTGTGTTGCAGCAATTCGGCCGCCCCGGGGATGTGGTGTTGCATGAAGTCGCCACCCAGATGATCCGGATGAAAATGTGTTACCAGCGCGGCCTTTAGCCGCAGGTCGTCCTGCTCGATGACCTGGACAATTCGATCGATGTCCCAGGCTGCGTCGATCACGGCGGCCTCGCGCGTGATCGGATCAGCTACGACGTAGACGAAATTCTGCATCGGTCCGAGCTGAAGTTGTTTCAGGTACATCCGTAGCATCCGCTCATCCTTTCTGTTTCACCTTGCGGTCGTGCGAGCGCAACCCGCGCTCCCACAGGAATTCGTGCTCTCCGCTGTGCTTGCCGATCCAGCGCGACAGCACAAAGAAGAGATCGCTCAGGCGGTTTAGATACCGTATCGGCCCCGAGCCGATGTCTTCTTCGCGCTGCAACCGCACGACAACTCGCTCCGCACGCCGGCAGACCGTACGGCACTGGTGTAAGAACGCGCTCACCCGGCCGCCGCCGGGCAGGACGAACGACTTGAGCGGATCGAGGTCCTTCTCGCACGCGTCCATCAGTTGCTCCAGCGCTTTCACCTCCTCGTCCCCCATCCGGAACATGCCTTCGTAAAACGCCTCGGGTGGCGTGGCGAGTTCGCTGCCAAGATCGAACAGCTCGTTCTGGATGCGTTTGAGGATGTCTTCCAGGCGATCGCGCCCGCTGCTGGGTGCGGCTTCCTGATTGAACACCCGTGCCAGCCCGACGACCGCGTTGAGCTCATCGACGGTTCCGTACGCCTCGATGCGCAGGCTGTCCTTGGGCAGACGCTTGCCCCCAACCAGGCCGGTGTCACCCTTGTCCCCGGTGCGCGTGTAGACGCGATTGATGTGGATGGGCATGGGTGCCTATGGTGCCGTGCCACGCAGGCTGGCGTAAGAGTTTTCAGCGCTGCAGCGTGCGCCGGACTGGCAGCCGACAACGATCTGCGCGGCTCTCGGAAAGTGCGCTTCCTCAGGTGTGGTGTGTCGTATGGCCATTACCGCAATCTAGCAGTGTTGCCGGAGGCGGGGAAGAATTGACGCGTGATCCGTGAGTCGTCGGAACGAGGTGCTCCATCCACAAACGACTCTGCATCAGGGATCATGCCTCACCGCCTTCACTCACTCGGAACCTGATCCTTCCCGTCGTAGGGCGGAGCGGATGTTGTCACCTGGCGGCAGTGGGTGGGTGGCGAGTATGGCGCTGACAACGGTGCGGCTCGCAACCTGGCCGTTCGGCAGAATCAGGTGCGGCGCGGCAGCGCAACCCGTGATCATCCACAGAATAAATGCAATCGCCAGTCGTGGCATGTGCTTGATCCCTTTGGCATTGTCCATAACAATAGAGCGGGATGACTTCGAGAGTTGAAAGCGCGCCGCGCGTGACGGGCCAGGCGGCGCGGGGGGTGAAGGCCACATCAAAGAATGCTGCGGCGGTGCTGGCGGTAGTGTGCCTGCTGCTGCTCGCGGCGTGCTCGGAGTCGAAGCCGTTGACCTCTGCTGAACGCGGCCGTCAGGTGTATCTGTCCAACTGCACCATCTGCCACAACCCTGACCCGACGCAGCCTGGCAGCCAAGGGCCGGCGATCGCGGGATCCCCACGTGAGTTGGTGGAGGCGCGTGTCGTGCGCGCCGCGTATCCGCCCGGCTACACCCCACAGCGCACGACGCAGGTGATGCCGGCACAGCCGATGCTTGCCTCGAAGGTCGACGATCTCACGGCGTTCCTCGCTGCAGCCGCCATCAAAGATCACTGAGGGTTTCAGTGCCTCGGCCCTCTTCTAGAGGAACCTGAGAATCAGGAACAGCACCAGCGTGAGCACGATGCCGGCGCGGATGACGCCGGAGATGGTTTCCAAGGGCTTCTTCATGGGTCCCTGTGTGCCGACGAGCGCGTTGTACTCGAGGAACGCGACGATACCGCCACAGAGGACGACCCACGCGACCACGCCTCCCCTTGACTGAGAGAAATGAGGATAGTGACGGGCCGCTCCCATGAAAAAAAGCATGGGAACGGAAAACATGGTGTTGGTGCGCGAGGTCAGGAAGGCGCGTCGCCCGGCGGGGCCAACCGCGGGATCAGCCTGGCCGCCCCCGGCAACGGCCACTGCGGAGGCAATCACCACCTTCTGGTTCGGCCAGATCACCAGCCACACGTTCAAGAACATGATCGTGCCGAGAATGCCGCCGGTCAGGATTGCGGCGCCGTAAGACGACGGAATGAAGCCGCTACGCGCGACGCTCCAATTGTTCAGCAGGATCATCAGACCGACGATGAAGGTTCCCATCCCGCCCCAGCGAAACCACCACAGTGCCCGTGGCACGAGTTTCTGCGTCACCGCGTTCTTGGTGGCGGCATCCGTCTCCGCGAAAAATGGGACTTGGACGAAATTGAAGTAGTACAGCAGGCCGATCCAGGCGATGCCAAAAAGGAAGTGTAGCCAACGCAGGATCATGAGGCCCAGATTCCCTTCGAGCATGGAGCCCTCCTTGTCTGCAGTCTGCGGCGGACGCTCGCGGTCGCCGGCGGTGTCGGATGGTTACCGAGGAGAATGAACCAGTTTGTTTGTCAAGGGTCAAGACGCCGGGCTTCCAGCCGTCAGTGTCCGGCCGCGTGCGGCTTCCGCTTGACGCGGCTGCACTCCGGGCAGAGACCGTAAAAGGTCAGGGCGTGCGCCCGCACTTGGTAGCCCGACTGGCTGAGCCGGGAGCAATCCGGGGACGTCTCGGTCGCTTGCATCAAGTCGGCCACCATCCCGCAACGTTCGCACAAGAAATGGTCGTGATCCTCCAGCATGCCGTCGTGCCGCGCCGGCCGGTCTGCCAGGTGGACGACACGGAGCTGCTGCTGCGCGGCTAACTTTTGCAGATTGCGGTACACGGTGCCCAGGCTGATGCGCGGTAACCGCCGGCGCACCCGCGTGTAGACTTCTTCAGCGGTGGGATGATCGTGGGCCGTACTGACGACCTCGCAGATGGCGGCGAGCTGGCGGGTTCGACGCGTCTTCACGCCGCCTCCAGATCGCGCGCCAACGATCGGCGCACGGCGCCGTCGATGAGCGCGCTGTGGCGGTAGTTGGGATGGTCGATGACCAGCCGCACCCGTTCGGTGCTGTTGATGAAGGCCTGGCGCGCCGGAACATCGAAGTGGAAGCGCACGTACTGTACGGCACTGAGCTTGTCCGCCTTGCTGCGACCAGCCTCGAATTCGCCGCGTGCGGTGAAACCACCGCGCGTCGGATCGCCAATCTCCAGACGCACCGCCTCGTCGATGCCGATGAGCCGGACCAGCTCTTCACGGATACGATCGGACTCGGTGATCTCGATGAGCATGGTGGCGCTCAGTTCGTCGCCGGCGGGGAGGAGGGCGTTGTAGACATCGATCTCGTCACGGATCCGATCCAGGTCGACGATGTGCTCGGCGCGCACCATCTCCTGAACCTGAAAAAGCATGGTGTCGTGGTTTTCGAAGACCAACGTCACCCGATCTCCCACCGCCACCCGCCGGTCCTTTTTCATCTCGATGATGCGCCGCTGGAACTCCGGGCGGACCTGCTCGTAACGCTCCACGCCAAGGATCTCGTCGAGAGTGACCTTGTTCATTGGTTGAATGACATAGGACTGTAGGGGCCGGCCGTAGCCGACCCCACCTTAGTCCAGCTTCCTGCGCCCCTAGCCGCGCTCACCGCCGTCCAGCGGCCCAAGCCGCACGCGGCTTGGGAGCCGGAACGCGGAGTCAGCATTGCTGACTATAGCTTTGCCAGTCCTTCGAGGCCCTTGGCGAAGCGTCCGGCGTGCGACTTCTCGGCCCGCGCCAGCGTCTCGAACCATTCGGCGATTTCCTCGAAGCCTTCGTTGCGAGCGGTCTTGCCAAAGCCGGGGTACATTTCGGTGTACTCGTAGGTTTCGCCTTCCACTGCGGACTTGAGATTGTTCTCCGTGCTGCCGATAGGCACTCCTGTGCACGGGTCGCCCACTTCCTTCAGAAAATCGAGATGCCCGAAAGCGTGACCGGTTTCCGCTTCTGACGTGTCCCGGAACAGGCCGCCGACGTCGGGGTACCCCTCGATATCGGCGCGACGCGCGAAGTACAGGTAGCGCCGGTTCGCTTGCGATTCGCCGGCGAAGGCATTCTTCAGATTCTCATGCGTCTTGGTGCTCTTCAGACTCTTAGCCATGATGCTCCTCCTCTTCTCGAATTATCAGGATGTATTCCTGTTAAGAATTAGATATGGCGAAAGAGCTGCGGTCTGTCAACCTCCCCGACGCTTCCCAACCGCTGCCACATCCCACCGGCACGGCCCATCGGGACCAAATGAAGACAGCTATTACGAGAGAATCTTGACGCTCGGGCGCTCGCGCAGTCGCCCGAGCCAGCTTGCGACGTTCTGCAGGCGTGCGTCCAATTCCACGCCGAGTTGGCTCAGGACCAGGATGCGGGGCACGAAGGCGACATCGGCCAGGGAAAAGTCGCTCGTGAGGTATTCTTTTCCTTCCAAATTCACTTCTAAACGCCCGAGAATCCACGCGATTTCGCTCTGGTACTTGCGGACTTTTTCGGCGTCCCGCTCACCTTCTGGTTTGTGCAATTCGGTCAGGATCATGCCGGCCGGAGGGGTGAAGGAATTGTCCCCAAAGTCTTCCAGCAGCCGCACCCGGGCGCGGCCTGCCGAATCTTCGGGCATGAGGCGCGGATTGGGGTACTCCTCGTCTAAGTACTCATTGATGATCGTGGAGTCGTAGATGACGATGTCTTCATCGATTAGCACCGGCACCTTGCCGTAGGGGTTCAATTTGAGGAATTCAGGCGCTCGTTGCTGGCCCTTGTGCAAATCCACGTGCAGGCGCTCGTATTCGAGGTCCTTCTCCGCCAAAACCACCCGCACTTTTTGACAGAAGGGGCAATCCGGGTAGTCATATAGTCTGATCATCTCTAGTCCTGCCTCCTCCTTTTTGCCTTTACGACCTTCAGTTTTATGAGGCTAACCATCGCAGAAAACTGAGGGCGTGTCCACCGAGGCGGGCTCAAAACTGGTGCAAAACTGCGCTTCCCGGCGCGATGCGCCGAGGCGGTCAGGCCACGTGCTGCCAGGCGTGATAGGAGCTGCGTACCAGGGGGCCCGACTCCACGTGGCGGAAGCCAAAGCGAAGGGCCTCTTGGCGCAACGCCGAGAACTCGGCCGGTGACACGTAACGCTCCACCGCCAGCTGTGAGGAGGACGGCCGCAGGTACTGTCCCAAAGTCAGGATATTGCACCCGGTGGCGGCGATGTCAGCGAAAACAGTGCTGAGCTCGTCAAACTCTTCGCCCAGTCCCAGCATCAACCCCGTCTTCGTCAACAGCTCGGACCGGCGTTCCTTGGCATGCCGTAGCAGGTGGAGAGAGCGATCATACTTGGACCCGGGCCGCACGTGCCTGTACAGGCGCGGCACGGTCTCGATGTTGTGGTTGAAAATGTCGACCGGCGCGTCAACCACAGTCTCCACCGCCGCCAGATCGCCCTTGAAGTCGGGGACCAATACCTCGACGGTGCAGTCCGGCACGCGCTTCTTGATGGCCTCTGCTGTCCGTGCGAAGTGGCCGGCGCCACCGTCGGGCAGGTCGTCACGGTCGACCGACGTCACCACGATATGCCGCAGCCCCAAACGGACCACCCCTTCGGCGACGCGCTCTGGCTCGTAGGGATCGACGGTGGTTGGTTGGCCGTGGGCCACGGCGCAGAAAGCACAGTTGCGAGTACAAACGTCGCCAAGCAACATGAAGGTGGCCGTCTTGTGCCCCCAGCATTCACCGACGTTAGGACAATGCGCTTCTTCACATACGGTGTGCAGCCGCAAATCCTTGACCAGGCGCTTGGTCTCGAAGAACGCGTCCCCCTGGGGTGCCTTCACCTTGATCCATTCGGGATGCCGGCGGACCACGGTCATGCGCGGCACTCTTCCTGAAGTACCGCGTCGGTGTAGCCGAACACCGACCGAAACTCGCGGACGAATGCTGCCCGCACGTCCGCCATGGGTGGCGCCGTTCCCAATTCGATCGCCATCGAGGTCATGCGTATCTCGGGCATTCGGCATGGAACGATTTGTGCGAAAAACCGCACATCGGTCGACACGTTCAACGCGATGCCGTGAAAGGTCGTCCAGCGGCGCACACCGACGCCGATCGAGGCGATCTTCGCTGCCCCGATCCAGACTCCCGTCAGCCCGTCCCGCCGCCCGGCGGCGAGCCCGAAATCGGTGCAGGTGCGGATCAGCGCCTCTTCAAGAGAGCGGACGTAGCGATGCACGTCGCGGGCGTGGCCCAGCGTCAGGATCGGGTAGGCCACGAACTGTCCCGGCCCATGGAAGGTTACTCCACCGCCGCGGCTGACGCGGAACGCCGGGATCCCCAGTGTCCGATCGGCGCCGAGCAGATCGGCGGCGTTGGCCCCGCGTCCCAGGGTGTAGACCGGCTCGTGCTCGAGCAAGAGGAGATAGTCTTGATCATCGCCAGCGACCTTGCGGTTCACGAGGTCTTCCTGCAGTGCCAAGGCGGTGGCGTACGGGCACATCCCGAGATCGCGGACGATCAGCTCCATGGACACTTCACGGTAGTCCAAGGATGCGGTAACCGCAATCTGATACGGACAAGATCGGCTGCCGGCGCCGCCTGGAGTTGGCGGGGCGGACCGGACGCTACACATCGCCGGGGCGGGTGACTCTCGGCTCGTCCCCCGACTCCGCGAGGTTCGGGATCCACACGCGAAAAAGTGAGCCACGCCCCAGCCCGCTGTCCACCGAGATCGTGCCGCCCAGCATCTCCAGGAGGCGACGCACGATATAGAGTCCGAGCCCGACGCCGCCTTGCCGCCGGGTCTTGAACCCGTCGGCCTGGCGAAACGGCTCGAAGATAATCAGCTGCGTTTCGGGCGTCATGCCGATACCGGTGTCCGCAACGCAGACTTCCATCCCGCCGTCGCGCGCAAAGACATCCACCATGACGCTGCCCTGATCGGTAAACTTCAGCGCATTCACGATCAGGTTCTTGAGCACCA
This sequence comes from Candidatus Binatia bacterium, assembly GCA_036382395.1. Taxonomy (NCBI): domain Bacteria; phylum Candidatus Binatota; class Binatia (SeqCode); species Binatia bacterium. The sequence goes on from DASVHW010000408.1 coordinate 11,337, forward strand.
CCTTGAGCTTGAGCGGGTCGGTGCGCAGCGGCGGCAGCGAGGCGGGGGCGTGCAGCACGAAGGTGAACCCCGGCTTTTCTTGCAGCCGCCGGGTTTCGACGTCGATTTCGTGGATCAGATCCCCCAATTGTGTCTCGCGCAGATCGAGCGACATCCGTCCGGCTTCCAGTCGGCTGAGGTCGAGGGTGGTGTTGATCAAATCGAGCAGTTCCCGTGCGCTCTTGTCCGCCCGTCGCAGTGTATCGGCCTGTTCCAGCGTCAATGCACCGAAGGCATGCTCGAGCAGCAAATCATTGTAGCCTAAGATGATATTGAGCGGCGTGCGCAGCTCGTGCGACATGGTGGCGACGAATTCCGACCTCACCCGGTTGGCCCGTTCCAGCTCCTCCACGAGACGGGCGGTTTCCAAGGCCAGTGAGGCCAGCTGCCCGATGCCGCGCGCGATGCGCTCTTGCTGCGGCGTGAAGGGTTTCGGCCGCCCGCGATACCCCGCGGCATGGAAGCCGATCATCTCATCCCCGCGCCGGAGTGCGACGTGGAGGCTGGCCGAGATGCCATACTCAACGCCCAGGCGCACCACTGGGACCGACTCAAGCGGCGGCTCGCTCACCTGGACCACTTCCTCCCGTCTGACGCGGTCGATAAAGTCGGCCATATCGTTGTGGGAAAACTTCACCAGCTGGATTGCCTCCCACTCTTCAGCCGTCGCGCCATGGCAGGCCGTGGGCACGTAAGTGTCGTCCCGCGGCTGCCAGAGCAGCGTACAGCTATAGTCGCAGCCCAACACTTCCGTCGTCACCTGGCACAGGCGCTCGAGGAGCGCCGGCGTGTTGAGTGAGGCGATCAACTCCCGGCCCACTTTCGCCAGCGCCGCATCAACCTGGGCCTCTTGCTCGTGTGCCTCGATGCGTTGCCGGCCCCGGCGCTCCGCTGCGACCGCAGTCGCTGCCAATGTCGCCATGCCGAGGATGAGTCGCGACACGGTGTCATCGAATGCGTGTGGGCGCTGGTGATACTCGGCTGTCACAAAGCCGAGCGCCGCTGGCGCGTCACTGAGCACGGGAGCAACCACGACAAATGGGGCATGCGCTTCTGCCTGCTGGTTTGTCAGGACGCAACGCTCCGTGTCCTCGACGGTCACGCAGCTGCGGTTCTGGACCGCGCGGGAGATGAGCGGATCCTGGATATGGACCCGCTGCGGCGCCAAACCCCTGGCGGCGCCAGACGGATTCTCGAAATGGCACTTCTCCTCGTAATATTCGCCAACCAGAAGGTAGATGCTGCTCCGGTCACACCCGGCCAGCCGCACTGCCGAACGACACAGGCTCGTCAAGCGTACGTCGAGGGCTGCATCCGAGCCGAGGTTTTGGGCGAGATCCAGAAGCCCATCGATAAGCTCGGTTTGATCAAGTACCAACGTCTGTCCTCCTCATCGAGACCAAGTCCGGTCAACCAAAGCCAGGACCAAACCCAGCGTACTCTGCCGCGGTCACGAATTGCAAACACGACATGCGTACATCGACAACCTAGCGCGCAACGGCAGGATAGGCCACCACCACGCCGTAAGGGGCGGCGGCTTGCGTCCGCCATCCCGGCGCGACGTTCCGGCCGGCCGCAAGGAATGGCCTCGGCATTGGGAGCATGCGTGAGTAGAGCACAACTGGTCAACGAGCATATAAACACTACTGCTTGACAACTGTCATTGAGTAGAGTAGCAGCACGGTTGCCGTAATGGATGTCTGCCGTCGCGGGACCGGGGGCTTGCGGCGGACGCCGACGACAGAGGGGGCATGGGAGCACACGCACGATTGCTATCGGGGACGAGGCGACTGTCGGGATCGCCGTGGGCCGAAAGCTGGGCGCGCGTGTTGGTGGTAACGTTTGTGGTGGTGCTGTGTGCCGGCGGCGCTGCGGGTCGACGTGAGGTCCTGGCGGAAACTATCGATCTGTCACGGATAGCCGCACTGTCTTTCAGCGACAGTGGCGAAGTGGTGCTGCTCGACGGCGACAGCGGCAAGCCTGTCGGGGCGGTGCGGATGGGCCGCGTGCCACGTGACCTGGCTGTGACCAGCGGTGAATGGCTGGTGGCGGCGGAGGATTCGAGAATCGAAAGCGTCAGCCTGGTTGCGCCGGGAGAGACGCACCAATTGTGGATGTGCCAGCCAGATCATGTGGTGGCCGGTGTCGGACCGCGACGGGCGTACGTGTCCCGATCCGACCCGAGTGCGGTGGTTGCCGTTACCTTGGACGCTGCGAGTACGGTCGACTGGGCGACCAAGATGCCGGGGCGGGTGCGTGCCTTGGCGCTCGACCCCGGCGGGCGCATCGTCTTTGCCGGATACGACTGGCATCCGGGCCGGATCGCAGCCATTGACGCCATGACCGGCGGCATCGAACGGACGCTGA
>DASVHW010000409.1 GCA_036382395.1 Candidatus Binatia bacterium
TCTCCTCTTTTGTCCGCGTGACAGACAGACTGCGTGAGCCGTCCGCAGAAACCACCGACCCACGATCTCGACTACCGTGCGGTGCATCGGAATCTCAGTCTTGCCGTGCATCGCAATCAGCACAATGCGCTGTCCCCGACTCTTCATCAGTGTCATGGCGTTGCGGCTACTGGAGCGCCACGTTTCCTCCGCCTTGATCCGCTTCAGCATCACCGGCAGGTCAAACGACAGCCATGCGCCGTCCAGCGGACGCTCCGCCGTTACATGCGCTCTCTCTGACGCATCCATGTCGTCCTCCAAAGCGCTATTCGACCCGCGCAACTTCGCAGCTACGGGATCTGGAACGTCAATGCTTCCTTGGGACCGAGGGGTTCGTGATTGTTTCCGGCAAGCATAACGACCAACGTGTGCTGTCCACTCGAGAGGCCATGAAAGCTCAGCTTGGGTGCCGTGGTTGCGATGACCGGCCCGTTGTCCAGCTGGTAGTGCAAGTGGCCCTCGCCCTTCTTCGCTTGCCCGTGCGTCTTGTCTGGATCGATGAGCTTCACGCCGCGAACGGTCACTTGAACGGTGGCAGTTTTCGCTTCGGCCTTTTTTACGGCATCGACGAGCGTCGCCTTGAGGGTCGGGGTTTGCGCTGCCTGGGCGACAAGGGGCCACGCAACAAGTACACCCAGCGCGCCAGCAATGGCGACGGCTCGCGGAGCACGCGCTCGTGTACGGTTGGGCTTGGTCGTTAACATATGCATTCCTCGTGTTGGCTGGCGCTCGGGTGCATCTTCTCCTCCTTCGTTTCACCGTCTCCTCGTTGCGTCGCCCAGCAACGTTCATTTGGGCTGCTGCATTTGTACAAGGGCAGGACACCTGCCGTAAGCTCGGACTACTACGCGCGTGGTTCTACGCGCATAATCTTCGCTCGCACACTGCTGGCGGGGATCGGCAGACTTCTCACACGCATCATGGCGGAGGGTGGCAAGCGACCCTTCCGGATCGACGCCGATCACCTGATAGTCGGCCGACCACGCCGCACCACTGGCCCAATCGCGCAGAAAGATGTAACTGCCCTAATGGGCGCTGGTTACAACCACGCGCCAGCGAGATCATGCCAGCTATGAGCGCTACCCTGCCCACCGCTTCCGCACGCGTCGTTCGAGGCTCGTGATCGTGGCTGATTTGATAGGGACTGACTTGACCGAGGATGGTGTGATGCTGGACCGGCTCCAGCGCGCCGCATTCACCTACTTCCTGCAGGCGGTGAACCCGGCCAACGGACTGGTCGCCGACACCTCGCGCGAGAATTCGCCGGCCAGCATCGCGGTGGTCGGATTCGCGTTGTCGGCCTATCCGGTGGCGGTGGAGCGCGGCTGGATGGCGCGGGCCGACGCGGTCGAACGCAGCCTCGCCGCGCTGCGTTTCTTCCGCGATAGCGATCAGAGCGGCAGTCCGGAGGCAACCGGTTACAAGGGTTTCTACTACCACTTCCTCGACATGCATACCGGTGTCCGCGTCTGGCGCTCGGAGCTGTCGATGATCGATACGGCGCTGCTGATCGCCGGCGTGCTGACCGCGGGCATGTACTTCACGGCGAACACCGCGGACGAAATCGAGCTACGCGAACTGGTCGACGCGCTGTACCGCCGCATCGACTGGCGCTGGGCGCAGGATGGCGGCGATACGATCCGGCAAGGCTGGAAGCCCGAATGCGGATTCCTGCACTACGGCTGGGAAGGCTACAGCGAGGCCATTGTGCTGTATGTGCTCGCGCTGGGATCGCCAACGCACCCGCTCAAGGGTGACTGCTACGAGGCATGGACCGCTACCTACCAGTGGGAGAATCTCTACGGCTACGATTTCCTGTATGCGGGGCCGCTGTTCGTGCACCGGTTCTCACACGCATGGATCGATTTTCGCGGCATCCAGGATCGCTTCATGCGCGAGAAGCGTTGTGACTATTTCGAGAACAGCCGGCGCGCGACCTACGTGCAACGTGAGTACGCACAGCGCAATCCAAACGGCTTCGTTGGTTACGACGAAGACTGCTGGGGCCTGACTGCTTGCGATGGCCCGAGCGACGAGCGGCCCGAGGTGTCCAACGAGCCGCGGCGCCTGTTTGGTTACGCCGCGCGTGGCGTGCCGTACGGACCGGATGACGGAACCCTCGCCGGCTGGGCCGCACTGGCCTCGCTGCCGTTCGCGCCCGACATCGCCTGGCGCGCGGCGCGCAACATGTCTGCACGCTACCCCGAAATGCTGTCCGGACACCGGTACGCGAGCAGTTTCAATCCGACTCTCGCCGGTGCCGACCAGCGCGCCTGGGTCTCGCCTGGCCACTACGGGCTCGACCAAGGCATCGTGGTCATGATGATCGAAAACTATCGTACGCAACTGATCTGGCAACTGATGCGGGACTGTTCCCATCTCACTACCGGTTTACGGCGCGCCGGATTCCGCGGCGGCTGGCTGTAGCGGCTCTATTCATCTACGGATCACGACGATGCAGCCGCACATAACACCCACGCAGGGCGCGAATGAGCGCCAGCGGCTCGAAAATGTCCACCCCGCCGGATGGCGCAATCCGTCGCCCGCGGAGCGCTACAACCTGGTCGTCGTCGGCGCCGGCACGGCGGGACTGGTCGCGGCGCACGCCGCGGCGGCGCTGGGCGCGAAGGTGGCGCTGATCGAGCGCGATCTGCTCGGCGGCGACTGTCTCAATGTCGGCTGCGTGCCGTCAAAAACCTTGGTCCGCACTGCGCGCCTATATGCCGAGATGCGCGATGCCGAGCACTACGGCGCGCACATCCCGGTCGATATCCGCGTCGATTTCCCCGCCGTGATGCAACGCATGCGGCGTATCCGCGCCCGCATCAGTCGCACCGATTCGGTTCGCCGGCTCAGCGCAGCCGGGGTGGATGTGTTCTTCGGCGCGGCGCGCTTTACCCGATCCGATACGCTGACAGTTGACGGGACGAAACTGCGCTTCAAGAAGGCACTGATCGCTGCTGGCGCGCGGCCGGACACGCCCTCGATTCCCGGCCTCGTCGAGGCTGGCTATCTGACCAACGAGAACGTCTTCGATCTGACCGAGCTGCCGCGCCGCCTGCTGGTGATCGGCGGCGGCCCGCTCGGATGCGAACTGGCGCAGGCCTTCTCCCGCTTCGGAGCGCAGACCATCATCGCGCAGGACATACCGTTGTTCCTGCCAAAAGAAGAGCGCGACGCCGCGCAGATCCTCTCGGATGCCTTTGCGCGCGACGGCATCGAGGTGCGGCTCAACACCACGGCCGTCAACGTGCGCGTGGAAAACGGGCAGAAACTCGTCGATCTGGTCAGCGACGACTACAAGAGCACGGTAGCGGTCGATGCTATCCTCACCGGCACCGGCAGGGTGCCGAATGTCGAGGATATGGATCTGGAGGCCGCGGGCGTCGACTACGACAATACGGTCGGGATCCAGGTCGACGATTTCCTGCGGACCACCAATCGGCGCATCTATGCCGCCGGAGACGTTTGCTTGGAGCACAAGTTCACCCATACCGCCGACGCTTCGGCGCGCCTCGTGGTCCAGAACGCGCTGTTTTTCGGTCGCCAGCGACTGAGCGCACTGACGATTCCGTGGTGCACCTACACCGATCCGGAGATCGCCCACGTCGGCCTTTACGTACGGGAGGCGCGCGCGCAGGACATCCCGGTCAAGACCTTCACCATCCTAATGCACGCCGTGGATCGCGCCATCGCCGACGGCGAGGAAACGGGCTTCGTGAAGGTCCACGTCAAGGAGCGGACGGATCGGATTCTCGGCGCGACGATCGTCGCCCGTCATGCGGGCGAGATGATCAACGAAATCACCCTGGCGATGGTCGCGGGGATCGGTCTGCGCACCCTTGCCCGCGTCATCCACGCGTATCCGACCCAGGCCGAAGCGATCAGGAAAGCGGCGGACGCTTACAACCGCACGCGGCTGACGCAGACGATCCAATCGCTGCTGCGGCGCTGGCTGGCGTGGTGAAACCCTGTCGCGCCTCGTTCGAGCCGTTGTGCTGCGCTCAACGGCGGAGAGCGAAAAAAAGGACGACGAGAGCGACCACGACGAGTACGACGCGCGCAACGGTCATCAGCTGCGTTTTGCCGACAGGCCTACCGCCCCGCGGTCGAACGCCGATGACCGCGACGAGGGCAATCACGACGCCGATGATCACTGCCGTAAGTCCCATGGGATGTCTTTCTACATGCCGGACGACGAAATAGCTATGCACGTTGCACGTACTCCAGCGCATCGTTCGGCGGCGAGTTCACCGTCGACGGGAATGCGTAGGCCTCCATCTCCTCGCTCGGCAGCGGCACAGCGACGCGCGGAGTTCATCTGATTGCGACTTCCGCGCGCAGGCCCTCAATGTCACGGTGAATCACGGCGACCGCCAACTTCCTGCCGCCGCTTCGATAGGTGATCCCTGTCATCGACAGGGTTACTCCGACCCTTGGCTGCGCATCGTGAGCAACTCCTCCGCGGCGGTGGGGTGGATGCCGATGGTCGCATCGAACTGCGCTTTCGTCGCACCGCACTTCAGTGCGACGGCAAACCCCTGAATGATTTCCGGCGCGTCGGCGCCGACCATGTGACACCCGACAACCCGGTCGGTGGCCCGCTCGACAATCAGCTTCATCATCGTCGGTTCATCGCGGCCAGAGAGCGTGTGCTTCAATGGGCGAAAGGTGGAGCGGTAGACATCGATCTGCGCATAGCGTTCGCGGGCGCGTGCTTCGGTCAACCCTACTGCCGCCACCGGCGGCTGGCTGAAGATCGCCGTCGGCACGTTGTCATGATCGGGTGCCGTCGGATGGTTGTTGAAGAGCGTTTCAGCCACTGCCTGCCCCTCAGCAATCGCCATCGGCGTCAGGTTCAAACGGTTGGTCACGTCACCGACGGCGTAGATGCTGGGCACACTCGAGCAGGAATATACGTCCACCGCTACCGCGCCGCCCGCATCGAGCTGAACGCCGGCGGTCTCGAGACCCAGACCTGCAGTGTTCGGTTTCCGGCCCGTGGCAAACATGATGTGGTCCACGTTCACAAGGGTCCCGTCCGTGAGCGCCGCACGCACCCCGGTGCCCTGTCGCTCGATCTGCACGACGTTGCGCTCGAAGCGCACATCGATGCCCTTGCGCCGCATCTCGTCGGCCAAGGTGCGGCGCACGTCATCGTCGAAGCCGCGCAGGAACAGCGGGCCGCGGTACAGCTGGGTGACCTCGGCGCCGACGCCGTGGAAGATCCCGGCGAACTCCACGGCGACGTATCCGCCGCCGACGATGAGGACGCGCTGGGGTGCGCGTTCGAGAAAGAAGGCTTCGTTGGAGGTGATGGCGAGCTCGACGCCGGGAACACGCGGCCGCACGGGCCAGGCCCCCGTGGCGATGAGGATATAGCGAGCTGTGTAAGTCCGCTCGTTCACGACCACTGTGTGCGCATCGACGACGCAGGCGCGGCCTTCGATGCGCTGCACACGCGCCTGGTCGAGGAGGCTGCGGTAGACCTCGTTGAGCCGTGCGACTTCGCGGTTCTTGCTGGCAATCAGCTGGGGCCACTGCAGGGAGTGAGAGCCCACCATCCAGCCGAACCCAGCAGCGTCCTCGAAGGCTTCGCGAAAGTGCGCGGCATAGACCAGCAGCTTCTTCGGGATGCAGCCGACGTTCACGCAGGTGCCGCCGAGCTGGCGTTCTTCGGCCACGGCGACCCGCGCGCCGTATCCGGCGGCAACCCGACAGGCTCGTACACCGGCCGAGCCGGCCCCGATGGTGAATAGGTCAAAGTCGTGGCGCGTGTGTGCCGTCTCCCTTACCTAGCCTCTCCGGGTCGGCGAGGAAACGGGTTTCTTGAAGGTCCACGTCAAAGGCGAGTTATTCGGGTTGCACTGGGAAGACGTCGACCTGAAGGGGCAGACCGTGTTCGTGCAACGGCCGCTGGGCGAGGATGGAGTGTTACAGGTCACCAAACCAAAATCCGAGCGCAGATGGGCGGCGGCTCCGCCTCACTGTTCCGCGGGCATCCGGGGTCGCTGGCCCGCTTGGCATTCTTACAAACAACTGGGGGCTGAGATTACACGTCCAGAGTGTCCAAGATGTCGAGCACGGAACGCCGGTCGACCTCAGGCGTGCGGGGCGCACTGAGCGTGCTTGCACGCGCAGGTGTTGTTCTTCGCTACGTCCTTGGATGCTTCCTGGCAGCCCGGGCTGCAGAAGCGTCCCTCGCCAGTCACCTGGCAAGAACAGGCAGGATGATCACAAGTGTGTACGTCCATCTTCTCCTCCTTCGTTTCACTATCTCCCCGTTGCGTCGCCCCGCAACGTTCGTTTGGCTGCTGCATTTGTACAAGGGCAGGACACCTGCCGTAAGCTCGGACTACTACGCGCGTGGTTCTACGCGCATAGCAATTTCATCGTTCGTCGTGTAGGGAGACATCCCATGGGGTTCACAGCAGTGATCATCGGCGTCGTGATTGCCCTCGTCGCGGTCATCGGCATTCGACCCCGGGGCGGCAAGCCAGTCGGCAACACGCAGATGATGACCGTTGCGCGCGTCGTACTCGTCGTGATCGCTCTGGTCGTGCTCTTTTTCGCTTTCCGCCGCTGAGTTGGTCATGCCGCTGCCCGGCGAGCAGGGCGGAAACGATTCGGGAATAGGCCTGGTTCGAGCCGTTTTGCGGCGATCCTGCGCGCCCTTTCGAGGAAGAGCTGCTGAAAGTGGTCACAACTGTGCCGGATTTTACGTGCAAACTTTCTGAGGCCGCGACGCCCCTCACACACTCATGGGAACACACGGTCGGGAGCGATCATGCAGCCGTCGCGTTGCGCGCGGATTGGCGAGCGCAGTTGCGACGCTGCCGCAACGAACTGGGATTCCGCTACGTGCGCTTTCACGGCCTGCTCTCAGACGACGTGGGTACGCTCATTCGTCAGCAGGACAAGCTCCTCTACTCATTCTTCAACGCCGATCAGATCTTTGATTTTCTCCTCTCAATCGGGATGAAGCCATTCGTTGAGTTGAGCTTCATGCCGAGAGCGCTCGCCTCCGGCAACACGACCGTCTTTCACTACCAGGCGAATGTTACGCCGCCCCGGGATTACAGTCAGTGGGCGAGGCTCATCCGCGAGCTGGCTTCGCACTGGGTCGAACGCTACGGTGCGAGCGAAGTGCGCGAGTGGTTCTTCGAGGTGTGGAACGAACCGAACCTGAAAGAGTTTTGGGCGGGTACGCAGGCGGAATACTTCAAGCTGTATCGCTACACAGTCGAAGCGATCAAGAGCGTGGACGCGCAACTTCGGGTCGGCGGGCCGGCGACCGCCGCGAATGAGTGGGTCGAAGAATTTCTCGCATTCTGCGAGACGAACAATCTGCCCGCCGATTTCATCAGTACGCACCACTACCCGACCGATGCGTTTGGAAGTCCGGAAGACGATTCGGAGATGCAACTGGCGAAGAGCCGACGCGGTATTTTGCGCGAACAGACGCAAGACGTGTTTCGGCGAGCCTGCGGGCGTCCCGTCTATTACACTGAATGGAACTCTTCATCCAATCCGCGTGATCCGTTGCACGATGAGCCGTATGCCGCTGCGTTCGTGACGAAAACTGTGATGGAGGCCAACGGTCTGGTGGAGGGTTACAGCTTCTGGACGTTTTCGGACATATTCGAGGAGAACTATTTTCCGTCCGTACCGTTTCATGGCGGCTTCGGGTTGCTCAATATTCATGGCGTCGCCAAGCCGACATACCGCGCTTTCGAGCTATTGCATCAACTAGGCGTAGAAATGCTGCTCGTTGATGGCTTGCACGAGACGGTGGATGCGTGGATCGTGCGCAAAGAAGCAATCCTGACCGTTCTGCTGACGAACCACGCACTGCCGCGCCATTCGATCAAGACGGAGCGCGTTTCCATTCATCTCACAAGCGCGCCGGAACCGCGCGCCGTTCACATCGAGCGTATTGACGAAACCCACGCAAATGCCAAACGCGCGTGGCGCGCAATGGGCGAGCCGGAATACTTGAGCGCGGACGAGGTGGCATTGCTCGAAGCGGCATCGCGCCTGGCGCGAGAGCCGTTGGATTGGAAGTATGAGAACGGAAGCGCTCATCTCGACCTCGAACTTGCGCCGCACGCTGTGGCGTTCGTCGCAATTGAATTTGGTGAACACTTGTCGGAGGTACGGGGGGCATGAGCCGACCGGCGTTCAGCGAGAAGGAGTTGCTCAGGCTTGAGCGAAATACGTTCAGGTATTTCCGCAAGGAGACCAATCTACACGACCCAACGCATCGCGCAGCTCGGTCACCCTTGCGTGGTGATCGTCCTCTCGGCCCGTCGGCAAGCGGGGCGTTATAGTGCGTGCAGATGGCAACCGATCGCGAACAGTTCGTCCCCGCGCCGCGCGAGCAGCACCGGTTCGCCGTGCGCGTGCCCGAGCAGCATGGCGCCGTCGGCGACTTTCGAGAGAGCGACTCCCTTGGTAAGGTCAGGTCCGCTGAGCTTTCCCTTTGTTTCGTTCATTCGATCTCCTTGCGCCTTGCGGCTGTCTCTCTCGCACAAGGATTACTGCGGCGAGAGCACCGGCGTATCAGTGCTCGTCGTTGCCACGGGCGCCTCGGGGCTCGTCGTCCGCTTCTTGGTCGCGTGCCGACGGAGCCTCGTCTCAATCTTCACCTTCGCTACCCCCTTCGTCGACATCCCGATTTTTCGGGCGGCGGCGCGAGAGAGATCAATCTTCCGCCCCTTCACATGAGGACCGCGGTCGTTGATCGTGACCTCTACTGATTTTCCGGTCTCCAGGTTGGTGACCACAGCCTTGCTGCCCAGGGGCAATGTCGGATGTGCCGCGGTCAGCTTCTTCTGATCGAATGTTTCTCCACTCGCGGTCTCTTTCCCGTCTTGCGCTGGCCCGTACCAAGAGGCGTTTCCGACCTGCTCTACCTTGGGCCCCTCAGCGTTGGGCCCTTCCTCCTTCACCTGTGGCGCCACCACGGGCGGCGGAGGAGTCTCCTTTCGGCCGATCGGCAGAGCACAGCCCGGCAACAGCAACGCAAGCATTGCTCCTCCGATTCCAAACACGACAAGCAATTGACGAGGATGTTTCATCTGAGTTCCGTCTGGTCACTCGCTCTCAAGACTTCCCCCTTACGGACCCACTTCACTGAAGCTGATGACATCCATCGTCGTAACGAACCGACCGTCGGAGCGCTGCGCCAAGGGAGGGGTTTGGAAGGTAAACGGCGCGCTGGCGTTGGGGGCGATGTCTGCACGGAACGTGAACGGCAGCGTTCTACCGGGGCTGTCGGTCCCGGGATGACGCTCGTCGTTCCACAGCCACGTTTGTCGGAGCAGCAACTCAACTCCACGAACAGTGGCA
>DASVHW010000410.1 GCA_036382395.1 Candidatus Binatia bacterium
CCCGGTTTTGGGCACACTGCTGCTGCTCGCGACATCTGCGGGCCAGACGACGACGCCGGCGAAGTATCCCGCGTTGCCCAGCGAAACACCGTCGAAGTTTGAACCCGTCACGGACAGCTTCGATTACGTCCAGCGCGACGTGATGATCCCCATGCGCGACGGCGTCAGGCTGCACACCGTCATCCTGGTTCCGAAAGGCGCCACCCATGCGCCCATCCTGCTGACGCGGACACCGTACAACGCCTCCGCGCTCACGAATCATGCGCAGAGTTCGCACCTCGGCCCCATGCTCAACGGCTACGACAACGCGACCGACGTAATCGCGGATGGGGGCTATATCCGCGTGGTGCAGGATGTACGCGGGAAGTACGGTTCCGAAGGCGACTACGTGATGAACCGCCCGCTGCGCGGCCCGCTCAACCCAACCCCCGTCGATCACGCTACCGACACCTACGACACCATCGATTGGCTGGTGAAAAACATCCCCGAAACGAACGGGAAGGTCGGGATCCTCGGCATCTCGTACGACGGCTTTTTACCGCTGATGGCGCTCGTGAATCCGCACCCCGCACTCAAAGTCTCGGTGCCGATGAATCCCATGGTGGACGGCTGGATGGGCGACGATTGGTTCCACAACGGCGCGTTCCGCGAACAGGGCCTGGGCTACATCCAGAACCAGGAGGCCACGCGATCGTCCGACCCCAAATGGTGGACCAGCCATTACGACATGTACGATGAGTTCCTTCAGTACGGCTCCGCCGGCGAACTGGGGCGCCGCCACGGCCTGGAACAGGTCGGCTTCTGGCGCAAGTTACTTGAACATCCGGGCTACGACGCGTTCTGGCGCGAGCAGGCGGTCGACAAACTGCTGGCTAAGGAACCACTGCAAGTGCCGGTCATGCTGGTGGCTAGCCTTTGGGACCAGGAAGATATCTACGGTGCGATTGCGGTGTACAAGGCTATCGAGCCGAAGGACACGACCAACGACAAGGTCTTCCTGGTTCTCGGCCCCTGGCATCACGGGCAGGAGATCGGCGACGGCAGCAGCCTCGGCGCGATCAAGTTCAACAGCGATACCGCACTCTATTTCCGCCAGCACATCCTGGCGCCATTCCTGGCTCACTACCTGAAGGACGAAGCTCCGAAGGTGGACGTCGCACCCGTCAATGCCTTCGAAACCGGGACCAATCATTGGCTGAAATTGCCGGGCTGGCCCGCGGGATGTCCGACGGGCTGCACGGTCCGACCCACGCCTCTTTATCTGGAGGCAGGACTGAAGCTGAACTTCACGGCGCCGAATGCCGCCGACGCCGGGTTCGAGGAATACGTTTCCGATCCCGCGCGGCCGGTGCCATTCCGTCTGCGTCCGATTGATTCGAACTTCTCCAGCAATGGCAAGACGTGGTCGCAGTGGCTCGCTGATGACCAGCGCGAATTCTCCGGCCGCACCGACGTCCTTGCCTACGTCTCCGACGTGCTAACCGCGCCGCTGAAGATCAGTGGTCAGCCGGTCGCCAACCTGGTGGCTTCCACAAGTGGGACCGACTCGGACTGGGTGGTGAAGGTCATCGACGTCTATCCCGACGAAGTAGCCTCCCAACCGGCGCTGGGTGGATATCAGTTGATGGTTTCCGCCGACGTGTTCCGTGGCCGATATCGCGAAAGCCTCGAAACGCCCAAACCGATCGTGGCGGACAAGCCCCTGGTGTACCGCTTTGCGCTGCCGACCGCGAACCACGTTTTCCTGCCCGGTCACCGCATCATGGTCCAGGTCCAGTCGAGCTGGTTTCCGCTCTACGACCGCAATCCCCAGACCTTCGTGCCGAACATCTTCTGGGCGAAACCGGAAAACTACCGAAAAGCCGTGCAGCGGATTTACCACGCTCCCGGCCAGGAGAGCTTCGTTGAATTGCCGGCGGTGAGAACGCCTTGAGCTGAAACTGCGGCTTCAGTGGAGGATTCCAACGATGGAGTTTTCCACTTGCTGCCATGCATTGGCAGTGGGCACCACCAACTCGAAGTGCCACGCTTCGGGCACGCTGACCAATTTCACGTCATCGCCGCCCTTGCGCGCGCGGGATTCGTATTCCACGGACAGCTTGTGCGGGACCAGCTTGTCTGACTCGCCGTGGACCAACACCTGCTCAACGCCCAGCGGTAACAATTCAACGGGCGAACCCTGCTGGCAGCGCTCTGCAAACTTGTCGGGCTTGCCGCCCATTAATTGATACGCCATGTCGCCGCAGACGTTTTCCGCTCCCGCCTGCGCCAGGTCCGCAATGCCCGCCAGCGACACCACTCCGCGCAGCGCAATCGGATCCGAAGCGTACAGCTCGCTCGACTTCGGCAGCCTGTGGCGTGCCCCGAGCCACAACGCCAGGTGTCCTCCGGCGGAATGTCCGACGGCGACAACCCGCTTCAAATCCAGCGGATACTGCTTCGCCAACTCGCGCACATAGTCCGCGGCCTTCGCGACATCCTGAAATGTTCCCGGCCAGCCTCCGCCCGTGTCGCCGACGCGGCGGTACTCGATCGTCCAGGTTGCGATTCCGGCTCTCGTCAGCGCGGCGCTCGCGTTACCCATGTAGCCGAGGTCGTACTCAGCGCTCCAGCATCCGCCGTGAATCACGATCGCCACCGGGAACGGACCCTTGCCAGGCGGCATCCGCAAATCCCCGAATTGAAGAGGATCGCTGCCGTAGGCAATGCGGCGGTCAGCCTTGGCCTGCGGCATGTGGATCGCTTCCTGGGTGCTCAGGGTTTGCGCGTCGGCGAAG
>DASVHW010000411.1 GCA_036382395.1 Candidatus Binatia bacterium
GCCTCCCCTGCCCTTACAGACGCCGGTCTTCTTCCCCATCAACTCCGCGACCAGCGGATCGATTGCCGCGCCCTTGGCGATGGGATGGCCGTGCGACCGGTGCGTGCCCGCCATGTAATCGCTCTGTCGCAGCGCCATGCACGCGCCGACCGAGGCCGCCTCTTGCCCCACGCTGGTATGCACCGCGCCCTGGATGGTCCCCGCGCTGAGCAGGCGGCACGCCTCATCCTCGAAGTATCGGATGCGCAGCAGGCGGCGATACATTTCGATCAGATCTGCATGCTTCAAGCTCACGCCGTCACCTCTCGATCGCGGATCGTGGTTTTTTGATCCTTGCCTTTTTCCTACTGTTCCCATCGGAAAAGAGTGCGCCGCGCAGCAAACGTTGGAAGGCGCGAATGGCGGCCTCATACTGCCCGCGGTGCCGCACCTGAGAACGCAGCCAGACCAGACCGAACAACGAGGACAGCACCAGGTCCACGACCGCTTCGGTGTCCACCTCCAGTGCGATCTCGCCGCGCTCTCGCCCGGCCGCCAACAGCTGCGCGAAGAAGCGGCGGATCGCCCGGGTGTCGGTGTTCAAAATCTCACTGAGGTCGGGGTGCCGCTCGATTTCCAACGAAGCGGTTGCCGCGAAATGCGCCACCGCGGGATGGTTGCTGGTGACGGCCAGCGCCGCCTCCAGTCCGGCGCAGAGCTGGTCGACGCAGGTGGTCTCTTCAGTAAAGGCGCGCCGGTACACACCGACCAGGGTGTCGTGGACGTGGCGATGCACCGCGGCGAACAGCTCGGCCTTCGACTCGAAATAATGGTACAGCGCACCGGTGGTCAGTCCCGCGATGCGCGCGATATCCTGGTTGCTGGTCTTGGAGTAGCCGTGCTCAGCGAAGCACTGGCAGGCGGCTTCGATGATGCGTGCCCGCGTCTCTTCACTCACCGCGCCGCGCGGGCGCCCCGCACCCTTCTGGGTCCGCGGGCACGGGTGCGCAGCCTTTGCCGCTCCCTGAATCCGGTTACGGACAGGCAGTATGGCGGTGGGTCGTCCGTGCACGCGTGAGGTGGGCTGCATTGAAGGCATTCCGCATTGAACGACAATGAGAAATATATTGACCGGTTAATTATAGGATGATCGCATCCGCGTCAATGCGGAATTCAGGCGAACGGCGCCAGAAACGGAATGGCTCGACGCGTGCGGGCCTGCCGAGATGTTCGGCGGCTTGCCGGGGGCCGTCGAACTCGAGATGGTGGCGCAGAAGGGGGGCGCCAACGAGGGCATCAACAGCAGATTCAGGAGCTCACCGGCTCGCTGGGGATTCCGTAGCGCTCCTGGTACTGCGCGTAACGCCGGCGTTCCGTCGCCTCGTCGAGTCCACCGAGGCTGAGCGCGTAGGTGTGGCGGCCATGCTTGTCGGCGCGGTTGTCGGCCAGGAAACGGCGCATACGCGCTTCCGCCTCGGCCGACAGCGCCATACCGAAATGCCGGTACATCCGTCGGACCATCGCGATCTCGTCGCGCATGAACTCGCCGAAGGCGACGTCGAACACCTGTTCCGCCGCCACCCGGCCGCTGTCGCGCACACGCATCGTTCGGTTGAGCCCGTCGGCGAGCCGTACGGTCCAATCGCGGCCGATCTCGTGCGGGTCGATGTCGTCGGTGGCGATGCTGCGCAGGGTGCACACGAGGCTGACGAGCGAAGCGATCACTTTCAGCGGGTCGCGATGGGTCTGCACGATCCGCGCGTCCGGGTAGACGGCAAGCAGCGCATCCAAGGCCCAGAGATGGCCGGGGGACTTCAGCACCCACTGCCGCGCCGTAACCTTCCACTGCAAGTACTGCAGCCAGCGGCGGTGCGAGGCGTACACCCATCGGTGGTCCGCCTGCTCGAGCCAGGCCTGGTAGCTCGGCACCCGGTACGCGGTGTGCCACACCATGCTGGCAAACTCGTGCTGGGTGATGGCGACGCACTCCTGCGGCAGACGCGCGCCCATAGGATGAATCGACTTGAAGTCCGGCAGCAACTGGTCGGTGCGGGCAAGACGGCGCTCGACCTGGTCAATACGCGGATCGGTCTCGAACGTCGCCTGCTCGGGCGGCGGAAAGGGGTGCATCACCTCCCACGTCATCGGCACCCGGTTCGCCGGGTCCTGCGCCAGCAGCTCGTGCAGAATCGAGGTGCCCGTCCGCGGCAGTCCCAGGATGAAAAGCGGCCGTTCGACCGGATCAGCCGCAATCGCCGGATTGCGCTTGCAGACGTCCACCATGCGCAAACGGTTGGCCAGCAGACGACCGCATTCGCCACGTTCGATAAGGCGGCCAAGCGGGGTCAGATGGGCTTCCTGCTCGAATGAGGCACAGAGACGGCGGAGCGGATCGCGGAAAGTGTCATCACCGAAATCGTCGAGACCGGTCCGCCGGCATGCTTTGGCCACCAAACTGTCGGCGTCCAGGGGGAAAAGCGGCAGTCCGAGTCGGCGCAGCCCTGCACCCGCGCCGTTCAGCAACCGGAGCCCGAGCGGCCGGGCCGTGCGTGACGCGGTCACAGCTCCGACACGTTCCGCAGCGAGCACCGGATCTCTCCCGCCTCGGACTCGGGCAAGAGTATGCGCCAGAAGATCGTACCCAGCATGTGCCCCTCGGTGTCGAGCCAGTTGGCCACTCCGGGATTGCGGTGGGCGATGACGACGCGAAAGGAGCCATCCGATTCGAACGTCATCTGTTGGCGGTTCAAAGACGTGCGGCGGAAGCGGTACTCGAGCGTCTGTAAGTGCATGTTCCACAGCATGACGTTGGCGAAGCGACAGGCCGGCAGCCGCCCTTCCATCACCAGCGCCTCGTCGGGTTGAAGCAGGTACGGTGCCATGGCGTAGTAGATGTCGACGGCACCCCACGCGGCGACACCGGACGCGCCGAACCGGGCGGGGCGCGGCAGGACGTTGGGCACACGCGACACGAACGAGTACTCGGGCCCCTGGCCCGGCTTCGGCATGTCGAGCGTGTTGCCGCGCAGGAAGCCGCCGAGGGCGCGGAAGCGTGCGGCCATCTTGGCATCGGTCCAGGGAGCCGGCATGCCGGGGTCGTCGAGCCGATCGATGCGCAGGCGCACGAACACATCCGGATCGGCGGCAACGCTCCGAGGACGCTCGAAGTAGTGGCGCGTGATCACCGACGTGGCACCGGCTTCGAGCTTGATCCAGTTGCCTTTGTGTTCCTGCGGCGACAAGGTGATCTCGTAGCCGCCGTCGCTGCCGACGGTGAAATCACGGTCGCTCACCTCCCCTATCACCTTCTCGAGGCTGCCACCGCCGGGGTCGGTGGCGTGCACGGTGAACGATGTGTACACCGCCCCGTCGAGAAAGCCGCGGATGCGGTACGAGCCCGCCCCGTCGATCCGCGTCCAGTAGTAGATGGCGTCGGGGTTGTCACCGAGGACCTTGCGCTGCGGCGACACGACGCGGGTGAACATCGGCCGTTCCGGATCGCCATCGATCCGGTTCTCACAGCCGGCGGCCAGCAGATGGATGAGGAAGCGATACCCCTCGGCGGCGGTCACCTCCTCGATGATGCCGCGCTCGGGGGTGAAGTGTGTATCTCCGATCTCTCGCAACAGGTCGAGAAGCTCGTGAAAGGCCTGACGGGTTTCAGGCGCGAAACTGCTCATGGGGTCCTCCCTTCATTACCTGTAGTCCGAGCCCCTGCCTCGCTAGAAGCCCTCGTAGCCGTACTTCGGATACTTCCCGATGGCGATGACCTCGGTCAACCCGTATCCAACTTCGTTGCCGCAGCGCACCTCGCACACGAGCTCATCAAGGTAGGTGATCTCGCGGAGTACGTCAGGGTTGGTAAGGTCGAGCTTGAAGCCGTCGATCCAGGAAGGCCCCATCCACAGTCCGTGGGTGAACCCTCGATAGTTGGCGTAGCTGTATCCGCCCGTGCCGATGTAGATGGCGCCTAACGGTTTGATCAACGCCTCCTTCCTGGAGCCATCTGCGGCATTGAGGATGACCTTGCCCCCGTTTACCTGGCGCAGCCCGGGCACATCGGTACGGAAGGTGAACTGGTGATCGACACTGGTGAGCTTAAGCACCTCCTTCCCGCTTGCGAACGGGTAGAACAGTCCACCGCTGAAGTTGTTGGCTTGCCCATCCCAGCCTTCTCGGATGTGATACGACGCACCCCAGTTGTCGAACTGCCAGCACGTTCCGTTATAGAAGAACCCGACGGGGATCTCGCCCGGCTGCACGCCGGTCTCCATGTAATCCGTCGCGCCGCGCCGGATGCCCCACGAGTGGTCCCGTTCGGTCCGCCACGATGTTGGGTCAATGGTGATGGTTCGCCCATCCACCTTGATCCAGCCGCTGGGTTTCCCCACCTGGAAATACCGGCGAATGTCTTCGATCACCCGGCCTCGCAGGCGGAAGAACTGCGGGGGGTCTTCCTCGAACGCCGGCGCGGTGGCATCGAACGCAATATCGTAGCTGACGCCGTGTTCGTTTTCGCCGAGTGCAGCCCGGACTTTCTTCATGGGCTCAATTACGTCCCAGGAGAACGGTCCGACGTTGACTTCATCGATCCGCGGACGCAGCTCGCGAGAGGCGCGGACCACGTGCTGCGTCTTGCCTTCAACGGCCAGGCACACGAAGGCATCGATGATGTTGCGGTTGGGATAGAAGCCGAATCCAGCCACCAGGATGACGTCGCCGGTGGTGTCATGCGCCATGAACCAAATGCGCTCGGTCCATTCTCGGGCGCTGGTTGCGGGATGGTCGAAGGTGGTCGCGATCTGGTGGCAGAGCATCTCATCGTGCTTCGTGAGCATGGCCT
>DASVHW010000412.1 GCA_036382395.1 Candidatus Binatia bacterium
GGATCGAGGGGGTCGGCCACACCCAGTTGCAGTTCCCGTCGAATATTGCGCGCGATTGTATTGGACGCGCCTAACCCAAGTGCCTCAAGTGCTGAATCTACCAAGAAGAAAGAGGAGTGGCGGCGCGTGGAATCGAACCACGGACCTAGGGATTATGAGACCCTCGCTCTAGCCAACTGAGCTACGCCGCCAACCGGGGAACAACTTCTGGCATCGCGTTGCCGCGCGCCGAAAAGCAGCGGGGATACTACCGGAGTGACCCGCAACTGGGCAAGGGGCGTTGAATTCGGATCTTCCCCGCTGAGCGGTGATAACCTCCGAGGCCGCTGGCGCTATTGTGGTGTCGTATTGTTGACCTGCCGGTGCCCAGGGCGGCACCGCTCGCTGAGATGTTGCGCCAGGCTCATCCTGCTACCTGCACACGAGCGCCTTGCCTTGGGGATGACAGGTCTTGATCGTGCCGCCGCGAGAAATGCCCGCACCCACCTGCGTGAGCGTCACCGTCACCGGGCCCGCGAGCGGTCCCGACACGGCGAGTGTGCGCAGCGACGCGGTGAATGTCAGCGCGCCGGCCAGCCGCGTCGGCTCGATACCGGTGACGTCGGTCGCGAACTTGATGATGGCGACGTCGCTCCCCGACAGGCTCGGGTTGTAGCTCGGATTGTAGGTGACCGAGGAGACCGCGACGATCCCCGCGTTCTGGAGGTAAACCCAGTAGTGCGAGGGGTCAACGTCGCCGTAGACGCAGTGGGCCGCGGTCAGGAACGTGCGCCGTCTGGGGAGGCAGCCTGCAAATCCGTGCAGAACTGCGGCCGTGGGCGCAAGAACCTGCACGCGCTGCGAGCGCGGAAACGGCTATACTGTCTATACCCGTCTAGCGCCGGTGCTACGGAAGAGAAAACAGCTGGCGCAGCATGCGATGCTGATTGGGAGACAGCGAACGATCCCGGAAGCACGCGGCCACTCCAGCCGCTACCAGATAACGTGGATCGGTGCCGTATGCCTTCAACCGCTCGTCCACCCAGGCCAAAAGCCTGTCGGCATCCGCGGTGGAAACGGTGCGTAAGCGTTCTTCCAACTCAGGCAAGAATCGGGTGGCGAAATCGATGCGGTTGTCCAGCGAAACCAGGGACGAGACCAGCAGCGCCGGGCGCGGCAGTTCGATGTCGACCAGCCGCAGGACCTGTTCCACGAAACCGAGAGTGACTTGGCTGGCGGCATCGTCCATGACACGTCGCGATGTGGTGAAACCGTCCCCCGCCCAATCGGCCTCCGGATTGAAGACCTGCTCGACGTAAAACTTGATCTTGGGTTCCGTGCCGGAAGGCCGGACCGATACGTGCACCCCTTGGTCATACTGGAGTTGAACGAAATTACGAGAACTGCGGTCCGTCTCTGAGCGGATCTTCCCGAATTGCGTTTCGTCCCAATAATCCACGGCTCGCTGCAAGGCCCGGCCTTGCACCGCCGGTGGCGGTTGGGCGCGCAACCGGTCCATCATCAAGGCAACACGCTCGGAACCGGCAATCCCTTCCATCACCAGTGAGTAGCCGGTGTTGGCCGCATAACCGTAACGGCGGTAGACATCATTCAGGTACGCGCCCAAGGTCTGTCCCTGCGGGTGCAACCGTGCACACAGCTCGCCGAGCAGGAGCGCGCCGCCGGCCGCGTCCTTGTCACGCAGGGCGGCACTCACCAGCACGCCGTTGCTCTCCTCCGCCGCCAGGAGAAAGTCGGCCGGCGTGGCCTGCACGTCACCAAAGCGGCCGTCCTGCGCGATCGCGTCCAACACCTGGCCGATGTACTTGAAGCCGACCAGCAGATCCCCGACGATCTGCACGTCATTCACCTGCGCGATGCGTGTGAGCAGTTCGGTGGTCACCGCGGTCTTGACCATGAACGCCCGCGGCGGCAGCGTGCCGCGTTCACGCCGGGTCTCGATGATGTATGCCGCCAGGACCACGGCGATTTCATTGCCGCTGAAGAGACGCCACCCGCCATCCTGCGGCGCCACGACACCTAACCGGTCGGCATCGGGATCAGTCGCCAGGCCCACATCCGCACCGTGCCGCTGCGCCTCTGCCGACACCAACTCCATGGATTCCGGCACCTCGGGGTTGGGAATGCGGAATTTGACCGCGGGGAATTCCCCGTCGGGAGTCGACTGTCGCTCGACCAGGCGCAGGTCGAATCCCGCACGCGGCAAGACGTCACCGACCGTGTGCAGCCCCGTCCCGTGCAACGGCGTGTAGACGATCAGCGCGCGGCGGGCGAGCGGATCGATCGAGCGGGAAAGATTCTCTTGGATATAGCGGTCGTGGCAGGCGCTGTCCCACCACTTCACTCTCCCCGACTGTACCGCCTGCTCGAAATCCCCTGACGGCACTTCGCTGACCGCTTCGACCTCCTTGGCCATCTCCTCATCGTCGGGAGGCACCGGCTGCCCACCGCTGGGCATGTAGAACTTGGCGCCATTGTCGTCGGGATGGTTGTGTGAGGCCGAGATGTTGAGACCGCCGTGCGCTTTCAAGCCGCGGATGGCGAAGGAAAGTTCTGGCGTGGACAGAAAAAACCCGTCGTTGCCGCTGACCGTGTAGACTTCGACACCATTGGCCGCATACACGGCGGCGGCCAAGCGGGCGAAATCGCGCGAGCGCATGCCGAGGAGCGGGTTGGGAACGGACGGATCATATAACTGCCGCAGGTCACGGAAGACACGCACGTCGAAGGCGACCGCCACCCGCAGGGGTTGAGCGGGAAAACGGCGGCGGAGGTAATTGACGTGCCCTTGCACCGAGGTGACGATGGTCTCCTGGTTGATGCGGTTGGGGCCGATGCCCACCGCGCCACGGCGTCCGCCGGTACCGAACGGCACGATGCGGTAGAAGGAGTCGAGAAGCAGATCCCATTTCTGGCGGCCCGCGAGGTTCTCGATCTGCGGCCGAAAGGCGGCGTACCGCGGTTCGCTCCACCACACGCTGAGATGGCGCATGGCGTCGTGGCGGTACGACTCCGGCACCTGCACCGTACGGAGTCCGTTCTCGATGTCGTTGAGTTCCATGTTGCCCTGCGGTCGGTTCGTGTTCAGGCCACGGTCACGGACTTCGCCAACGAGCGCGGCTTGTCCACGTTGCGCTTGAGGGCGGTGGCGGTGAAGTAGGCCAGCAGCTGCGCAGCCACCAGGGGAAGAAACGGCGCCGTGAACGGGTGGCGGGAGGCCAAGGTGACGCGGTCATCGAAGATGTCCTCCCCGCCATCGAAGGTCAGGCCAAAGACGAACCCACCGCGCGCTTTGACCTCCTCCACGCTCGATAGCGTCATGCCGTACAACTCACCCGCAGTGGGCGGCGGCAAGAACACCAGGGTGTAGAAACGTTCGTCCACCAGCGAAAGGGTGCCGTGCTTGAGAAAGCCTCCGGGCATGCCTTCGGCATGCACGTAGGTGACTTCTTTCATCTTCAAAGCCGCTTCCAAGGCGATGGGGTAATAGATTCCCCGCCCCAAGAAGAGCCAGTTCTGCACATGTGCGTGGCGGTAGGCGGCGGCGCGGATCAGACCGGATTTTTCGTTCAGAATCGTCTCGATCTCCTCCGGCAGCGCCGCCAGCGCCGCCTCGTACTCTTGCCGGACGGTTGCGGACAAGACGCCGCGCCGCTCTCCCAGTTCGATCGCCAGCCGGGCCAGCAGGACCATCTGGATCAGCGCGGCCTTGGTGCTGACGACACACACCTCGGGACCGGAACCCTGGAGGATGACGCGGTCGACCATGCGCCCAATCGATGAGCCCATCACGTTGATGATCGCTGCGCTCTTGGCGCCGCGTTCCTTGGCGTGCCGCAGGCTCATCAACGTGTCGTACGTTTCCCCGGACTGGGAGATGGCCAGCACCAGCGTGTGGGCATCACTCTTGTCGAGGTGTCGGAATTCGTCCGAGCTCAGCGCCGCCACATCCATGTCCGCCACCGCTGCCAGCAAGTACTGTCCGAGTAACGCGACGTAGTACGTCGTGCCGACCCCGAGCAGGTATACGCGCCGCGCCTCCTGCATCATGTCCGCCAGCGCCGCGATCTCACCGGGATCGATGCACAGGGCGCTCCGCAGCGCCTGTGGCTGCTCGTGGATCTCCTTGAGCATGTAGTGCGGATACCCGCCCTTGCGCGACAGTTCCGAATCCCACGGCACAATGGTGATTGTTTTCTCAACCACCTCTCCCGTCCGCAGGCTCTTCACCGAGTAACTGTCTCGCGACACGATGCCGTACTCGCCGTCCTCGAGGATGACCGTGTTCTTGGTGTAATCGATGAAGGCGTTGAAATCCGAGCCGACGTAGTTCGATTCGCTGCCGACGCCAATGATCAGCGGACTCTCATTGCGGGCGCAGAAGATGCGTTCCGGATCGTGCGTGGTAATCATCGCCAGGGCGTAACTGCCCTGCAGCGAGCGCAGCGCGCTCACCAACGCACGTTCGACATCTCCGCATTCCGAGAAGCGCTGTTCGATCAGGTGCGCGATGATCTCGGTGTCGGTATCGGAGCGGAAACGGTGCCCGGCGCGCCGCAGTTCCTCGCGCAGCGCCTTGTAGTTGGCGATGATGCCGTTGTGCACCACGGCGAAATCGCCGCGACAGCTCTGGTGCGGGTGCGCATTCTCACGCGTCACCTTCCCATGCGTGGCCCAGCGCGTATGTGCGATGCCAACTTGCGCCGCCAGACGGCGGAAATGTTCCTTGCTGTCCACCTCATCCACGGTGCCGATATCCTTGCGGACCTCGATATGGTGGTCTTCGACGAAAGCGACCCCGCACGAGTCATAGCCGCGATACTCCAAATGACGCACGCCTTCATACAGCCGGTCGGCGATGGGGTGGAAACTGATCACTCCACTAATGCCGCACATCGAGGGCTACCTCGCGCTGACGGTGGCGTGGTGCGGTACCGTCGCCCCTGGCATCAGCACCGTTCCGGCCGCCAGCGTGTTGCCGGCACCAACCTTGACGTCGTCGCCGACGAACGCACCGAGTTTGCTGAGACCCGAGTCGACCGACTCGCCACGGATGCCGACCGCGACCGCCGTGCCATCCAAGTTCCCATTGATCGTCATCGTTCCCGAGCCGATATCGACATTCTCGCCGATGACGCTGTCCCCGACGAACGACAACCGTCCGATTTGCGAGCTACCGAAGAGCACGCAATTCTTGAGCTCCACACCGTAGCCGATCGTTGAACCGGGACCCAACGAGGAGTACGAACGCACCAACACGTTGTGGCCGACGTAACAGTCGCGGCCGATGTAACAAGGACCGGCGAGCACCGCGCCGGCCTTGACGACCGAACCGCGCTCGATGCGCACCGGCCCGGTCAAGGTGACGTTGCCCTCGATCAAGGCATGCCGCGAGATGATCGCTTCCTCCCAGGTATCCATCACCATCTGGTTGGCCGCCAGAATGTCCCAGGGGTACTCGACATCGATCCACCCTTGCTCCCAAATCGACGCGTTCAGACCCGGGCTGCGCACCAGCTCGCTGAAGACTTTTTCCATATCGCCTTCGCTCTTCTCCAAGAGCGAAAACACTTCCACCGGTAGCACGAAGACACCGGCCAGCACATAATTCCCCAGGCCCACGGTCGTCGGTTTTTCCACGATCCGGGTAATGCGTGTGCCACTGAGATAGACATTCCCGTACCGGCCCGTTGGCGGACCAGGCAAGCAAACGCAAGCAATCGGTCCCTTGAAGGAGCTGAAGGACCGCAAGGCTTCGTGAAAAGGGTTTTCCGAGGTCACCACGTCGCCATAGACGAGGATGAAGTATTCGCCCGGGATGAAGCGCTGGCGTGCGTCGAGGATGGCACCCACGATGCCGCCCTGCGCTCCCTGCTCGACATAGGTGATGTGGACCCCAACGTCCTCACCATCCCCGAAAATGGCCTTGACCTTGTCGCCTGTTTGCCCGAGCACCACCGTGACGTCGGTAACCCCCACCTCGCGCAAATGCGCCAAGGTTCTGCGCATCAACGATCCGCCGCCGACGACCGCCATCGCCTTCGGGCGCGTGGAGGAGAACGGAACGAGATTGCGCCCCGTCCCCCCGGTCAGGATCAAGGCCTTCATTGCTGTCCTCGCATGATACCCATCCTTCAACCAACAGTAAGATTAATCAACCCCGCCAGGCTCAAGGCTGACGGTCAGTGACTTCGGGGCAGTGACTCATTGGCGCTCGTCCCGGCCAACTGGGCCGCCAGCTGCAAAGCCGCCACCATGCTGCGAGCGTCCGCCCGCCCGCTACCGGCGATGTCGAAAGCCGTTCCGTGATCCGGCGACGTGCGGACGAACGGCAGCCCCACGGTGAAGTTCACACCATCGGCAAAGTGCAGGAGCTTGAACGGGGCCAAACCCTGGTCGTGGTACATACACACGATGGCATCGTAGTTGCCGTCCGCGGCCTGGGCGAAGAGACTGTCGGCCGCCAGCGGCCCGACCACATTGAGCCGGTGCCGGCGCGCCGCCCGCACGGCTGGTGCGATCAGACGGGCCTCTTCGTCACCGAAAAGGCCGCCCTCGCCCGCATGCGGGTTCAGACCGGCCACGACAACCCGCGGCGCGGGGATGCCGAACTGCCGGCGCAGCGCCCGCGCGGTCATGGCGATGGTCTGGTAAACGTTCTCGCGGCTCAGTCGGGCCGGCACCTCGGCCAGCGCGATATGCGTCGTGACCAGCACGACACGCAGTCGTGTGCCCACCATCATCATGCGCACCGGGACGTCGCCGCACAACTTGGCAAGCAGCTCCGTGTGGCCGGGAAAATCATGACCTGCCGCGGCCAGATGCGCCTTATTGATCGGTGCCGTCACCACGCCGGCGGCCTGTCCCGTCTGCACCAAACGGACGGCTTCCAATATGGCACTATACGCGGCCTCGCCTCGCGCCGCCGCGCTGCTCGAATGAGATGGCCGCCCCGGCGTACGGTGACGCGCCGCCAGTTCGGAAGTGGCAGCGACCGTCAGGTGACGCGGCCGCGGTGTGTCGCTGAACGCCGCGGGCAGGCCCAGACGCCGCGCCGTTTCCCCCCATACCGCCCGATCGCCGACGAGGATCGGATCGATGGCCGCGCCGACAGCCCGCGTCGCCAATGCTTTCAGCACGACCTCCGGACCGATGCCGCCCGGGTCGCCCATGCTGATGGCGAGGCGCGTCCGTGAGCCGGTGCGGGCGCTCACTGCAGCAGCTCGACGTGGTGGCGCTTGCGCAAGTCTTCGGTCAGCCATTTCTGAAATCGCTCTTCGAGGGCGGCGTTGTAGAGTTGTTGTTTGATCTGGTCGCCCAGCTCGTCGAGCTTCTGGTGCGCCGCGCCTTCGCGCCCTTCGAGTTTGATGATGTGCAGGCCGGCCTTCGTCCGCACCGGCTCGCTCACCTCGCCCACTTTCAGCCGCATGGCGGCCTTTTCGAAACTCTCCAGCATCTCGCCTTGCTTGAACCAGCCGAGGTCTCCGCCGCTTTCCTTGCTCGGATCCTCCGAGTACTGCTTCGCCATCGCGACGAAATCGGCGCCCTTCTTGATGCGCGTGTAGACCTCCTCCGCCTTGGCCGTCACCGCGGCGACCTGGTCCCCGGATGCGCCTTCGTCGAGGCGAAAAACGATGTGTGCGACTTGGAGCTTCTCGGGCGTGGAATACTCAGAGAGGTGCGCCTCGTAGTAGCGTTGCACCTCCTCCGGTGTGACGCTGACCTTACCCCGGATCTCGCGCGCGATGAGCTGATCGCGCTCGATCTCTTCGCGAATCTGTGCGCGATAGCTGTCGATCGTGAGGCCCTGGCCGGCCAATGCCGTCTTCAGCTTTTCATCGTCGAGATTATTGCGTTCTTTGATGGCGCCGATGTAGCGCTCGACATCCTCGTCCCGCACGACGACGCCTTTGTCACTGACCTCCTTCTGAATGAGCTTGTCCGTGATCAGGGCATCCAGCAGCGCTGCCTTGTCCATCGAGGCATTCAATTGCCGGCCACGAATGCTGTCGCGAGAAAACTTCTTCACTTGATACGCGGTGATCGGTTCGCCATCGATCGTTGCCACGATCTTGTTGACGACTTCCGCCCGCGCCGCCGCAGCGACAACGAGGCAGCAGGTGGCAATCGTAAGGCCCCAACGACTGCGGCGCGTGCGCCGAGAACTAAATGAAGACAACATACTGCAGCCGCTAACACGTCTCTCGCAGGTCGTGCAAGACGGACTTGGTCTCGGCAACCAACCCGTCCCAATCGTGTGACTCCGGCTGGAAGCTCAGCTGGAAGTCCGCCGAGAGCTTGAAGCGCCCCTTACCCTTGTGCACCAGGGCGACCAGCCGCTGCACGTCGACCTGGGCATCCGGGTGGAATTGCAGGGTCACCGCGCCATCGCGGAGCACGGTGCGCACGACCATGTAGTCCTTGAGACTGCGGCGCAAGTCCATGACACGCAGAAAACTGTCGGCCAACGGCGGAATGGGGCCGTAGCGCTCGCGCAGTTCGTTGGCGATCTCCTCGAGGTCGGCCTGGCCCTTGATCACCGCCAACCTCCGGTAGAACACCAGGCGTTGATTCTCGTCCGCAATGTAACTGTCGGGAATGTATGCGGGGAACCCCAACTGGATCTCCGGCTCCACCTCGGCGGACACGGGCTCGCCGCGCAGCTCGCGGACCGCTTCTTCCATCATCTGCTGATACAGCTCGAAGCCCACCACGGCCACGTGACCGGACTGCTGCTTGCCGAGCAAGTTGCCGGCGCCGCGGATCTCCAGATCGTGCGCCGCAAGCCGGAAGCCGCCGCCCAAGTCATCCAGCTCCTGCAGGGCGCGCAAACGCAGTTGGGCGTCGCGACTGATGAGCTGCTCGCCCGGGATCATGAGATAGGCATAAGCGCGCTCGTGTGAACGCCCGACCCGGCCGCGCAACTGGTACAGTTGCGCCAATCCGAAGCGATCGGCGCGGTCGATGATGATGGTGTTGGCATTGGGGACGTCGAGACCGGATTCGATGATGGCCGAACAGATGAGGACGTTGGTCTTCTTGCCGAAGAAGTCGGCCATCACGCGTTCCAAGTCGCGTTCGTGCATCTGCCCGTGGGCCACTGTAAAAGAGGCCTCGGGCACCAGCTCTCGCAGCCGGCGGGCCCGCATCTCGATGGTCTCGACCCGGTTGTGCACGAAGAACACCTGCCCGTCGCGCCCCAGCTCCCGCAGGATGGCTTCACGGATGAGGCCTTCATCATAACGGGTGACGTAGGTGCGGATCGCCAGGCGATCGATGGGCGGCGTCTCGATCACGCTCAGGTCGCGAATGCCGAGCAATGACATCTGCAAGGTGCGGGGAATCGGCGTGGCGGTCAGGGTGAGGACGTCAACCAGCTTGCGCATCTGTTTGATGCGCTCCTTGTGGCTCACGCCGAAGCGGTGCTCTTCGTCCACCACCAGCAGACCGAGATGCTTGAAGACGATGTCCTTCTGAAACAGCCGGTGCGTGCCGATGACGATGTCGACCTCCCCGCTGGCCACGCCGCGCACCACGGCTTGGCTCTCGCCACGGGTGAGGAAGCGCGACAACATCTCCACGCGCACGGGGTAACCCTGGAAGCGCTGGCGAAATGTATTGGAGTGCTGCTGTGCCAACACCGTCGTGGGGACAAGGACGGCGACCTGCCGCCCGTCGAGCACGGCAAGGAAGGCGGCGCGCAGCGCCACTTCGGTCTTGCCGTACCCGACATCGCCGCAGATGAGGCGATCCATCGGCTTCGGGCGCTGCATGTCGGCCAGGGCCTCGTCGATGGCCCGCTGCTGATCCGGCGTCTCCTCGAACGGAAAGGCGGCCTCGAACTCACGGAAATACTGATCCGGCGTGCTGAAACTGCGGCGCTCCATGATCTCGCGCGCCGCATAGATGCCGAGCAGCTCCTTGGCCATGGCAAAGACGGATTCGCGCGTCTTGCGTTTGACCTTCTCCCAGCTGGTGCCGCCGAGCTTGTCCAGCGGCGGTGCGGCACCGTCGGCGCCGACATACTTCTGCACCAGGCTGATGCGATCGACCGGCAAGTAGAGGCGATCGCCGCCGGCGTATTCGAGATGGAGGAAGTCCCCTTCGGTGTCGGCCACACGGAGATGCTTCAGTCCGCGATAGCGGCCAACGCCGTGGTCGATGTGCACGACGAAGTCATTTGGCTTCAGCTCGCTCAGGTTCTTGAGGAGCTGCGTGACCTCGACGCGACGCGTGCGGCGGCGTTGCCGCGCCTCACCAAAGAGGTCGGCCTCCGTCACCACCACGAGCCGCGCCTCGGGCAACCGAAAACCTTCGTTGAGATGTCCGAGCACCAGCCGCGGGTGGTGCGCCGGCGATCCGAAGACCGCCGCGAACGGCCGGTCGTCACGCTCCACCGTGACATCGTGATTTTCAAAAAGGCGGGCCAAGCGTTCTCCCTGCTGCGCCGTGCTGGCGACCACGATCACGCCATGCCCCAGCGTGCACCAGTTCCGCACCCGCTCGGCCACCGGTGCGAAGGAAGTCTCCCGGCGCTGCGACAGGTGCTCGATCTTCAAATCGCGCGTCAGAAACGACTGGACCGTGAGGTGCTGCGCATCCCCGCCGCTGGCCAGCATCTCCAGCGGTTCCAGTTCGATTGTCGGCCAGCCGGCGAACGCCGCGCGCCACTCGCTCGGTGAGATGTACAAGCCGTCCACGGGCGGTAGAAACCGATGCTCGGCCGCGCGCTCAGCCGCGCGCCGCTCGATCTCGACCCAGGCCCGCTCCAGCGCCGCGTCCACCTCGCCGGCACTGTCCAGCCAGAGCAGGGCGTTGCCGGGCAGATAGGCCGCCAAGGTGTCCAGCGACGCATAGAAGTACGGCAGGAAGAACTCGACACCGGGGAAGAGAAGGCCGTTGGTGAGCCCTTCGAGCATCTGCGTGCGCTCCTCGCGGCTGACTTCCAATTCGAAGGCGCGGGCTTCGATGGCGCGCAACGTGTCCCGATTCGACCGGCCACGGGCATCGAACTCGCGCACCGGCAGGATGAGGAACTCGGGGTGCTGTGCCAGCGAGCGCTGGCTGACCGGATCGAACTCGCGGATGGCTTCGATGACGTCGCCCACCAATTCGATGCGCAACGGTTGTGGGTGCGCCGGCGGGAAGATGTCCAGGATGCCGCCACGGATGGCGAAGTCGCCGCGATCC
>DASVHW010000413.1 GCA_036382395.1 Candidatus Binatia bacterium
AGATTGCCCTCGACGCCGGTGCACAGCGAGGCGCACGTTGAGGACCGACTGTTCAGCGCCGCAACCGACACTGGCCATGCGATAGTGGATATCGAAGCCGAGGCGATTCGACTGGTACGCGCTCGCGAGTATGCCGCGGCGGTGGAGCGCTTGCAGAACGCGCTGCGGCGCCAACCCGATACCCCGGCCCTCACACAGGACCTGCAGACGGTGTTGTTCGACTGGGGCGTGACCGAGCTGACGGGCAACGATCTGGAGCAGGCCGCGGCGCACCTGCAACAGGCGGCGGCGCTGGGCGACCGCGCAGAGGTGCTCGCCGCCCTCGGCATTACCTACGTGCGCGAAGGCGACTACGACCGCGCGACGCGGCCGCTGGAAGCCGCGGTGCGTCTGAACCCGACTGACCCGAACGCCTTGCTGGCGCTGTCCCAGGTTTGCCTGGCGAAGAACAAGCGTCCCGCCGCGCTCGAGCTGCTGGATCGGGCTAAGGACGCCGGCGCCCGTGGGTCCGAGCTGGACACGCTGGTGAGGCAGCTCAGCCGCGAGGTCGACGCCGAGTGGGACTTCGTGCAGGAGAACAGTCGTCATTTCCGGATCAGCTTCGCTGACAACGGCGATCGCAGCGCGGTCCGCCAGGTGCTCGATGCCCTTGAGGATGCATACGATCTCGTCGGCACGAAGCTCGGACGCTTTCCAGACGAGCCGACGGCGGTCGTGCTCTACACCCAGCAGGACTTTCACGCCGTAACCCAGACGCCGGACTGGGCAGGGGCCGCCTACGACGGCCGCATCAAGCTGCCGGTGCGCGGCTTGAGCGAGAACGATCCCGCTTTAGCACGCATCGTGCGGCACGAATACGCACATAGTCTGGTCGCCCGCCTCAGCAAGGGGCACTGCCCGGTGTGGCTGAACGAGGGGCTTGCCGTCTGGGCTGAAGAGGAGCACGACGGAGACCCCGAGGGCTGGGCCAAGAACACTATCGCCGGGCGGGAGCTGTTCTCCTTGGACCAGCTGAGCGCTTCGTTCGCCGGGCTCTCCAAGGATCGCGTCGAGGTAGCTTACGCGGAGAGTTACCTCGCCGTGCGGATGTTGATCGATCGCTATAGTGCCCGCAAGCTCGCGGCGCTGCTCGAAGCGTTCGGCACGCACAATCGCAGCGACGCGTTTGCTGCGGTCTATCCGGGCGACCTGTCAGACTTCCAGCAGCGGTTCTTGCAGCAACTGACGGGGTAACTTCGCAGCGGTGGGCTTCCTGGCCTGATTATTCTCGGATCGGGACGAGTTCCTTGTTGGCGGCATATCACCCGAAAGCCGACGAACGCATCGAGGAAGCGTTCAACTTGTGCGTGATCCACCGCCGGCAGGTCGCCGTCGATGTCGGCCGGCGACACGTGCGCGAACACGTCGGTGATGTGCTGCTCGCGCAGCAAGCTGGCCAAGCGCCGGATGTTCGCCGGATCGCGGAAGTCAGGAATGTGATCCTGTGCCTCGCCAATATTCCGTCCGCAGCGCCGCTAACCGAGAATCGGTGGGAGCGATGAACTCGCAACCAAGCTCCACGGCCACACTGCTCGTGATCCTCGGACGACGCGGGGAGCAATTCACCACTTGGAGAGGATGCGGTCGCATCTGTTCTGTTGAAACAATTAGGTTGGGAGAGGCCCATGAGAACGAAAGAGAAGCTAAGTGGGAAAGCGATTATGGACTTGGTGCGCGGATTCCAGCCGTCATGCGTCGTGATCGCCGGAGCGGAACTGGACGTCTTCACCATCCTGCACGCCAAGCCGATGACCGCAGCGCAGTTGGCCAGACGGATCAAGGGGGACCTTCGGGCCACAATCGTTCTGTTGGATGCGCTCGCCGCCATCAGACTGCTGGAAAAAAGTTCCGGCCGCAGACCCGTCTACCGCGTCCTGCCGGCAGTGGCCGAGGTGCTCACAGAGACCGGAGCGCAAAGCATGCTGGGCATGGCCCGTCACCTCGGCAACTGCCTCCGCAGTTGGGGACAATTGGCCAGTGTCGTGCTGCGCGGTAAGCCTGCCACGCGCCGCCCGAGCGTCCGGGGCGCCGGGGGCGACCTGGTCTCATTCATCCGGGCAATGCACGAGATATCCGAGCCCATGGCCCTGCCGCTCATCAGCAGCCTTGGACCTCTGAAGTTCCGGCACCTGCTGGACCTGGGCGGAGCCTCCGGCACGTGGACGATCCCCTTCCTTCGGCTCAACCCTGAAGCCTGTGCGACCATCTTCGACCAGCCCGATGTCATCCCGATGGCGAGGCGCATAATGAAGAAGGTCGGTCTGGCCAGCCGGGTGCGGCTGGTCCCGGGCAGTTATTATAGCGACGCGCTGCCGAGCGGAGCCGACCTGGCTTGGGTGAGCGCCATAGTCCATCAGAACTCGCGAGCGCAGAACCGGGCGATGTTCGCGAAGGTGTATTCCTCCCTGGCACCCGGTGGACGGATCCTGATTCGCGACATTGTCATGGACCCATCCCGCACGCGCCCTGCGGGTGGCGCCCTGTTCGCAGTCAACATGCTGGTCGCCACAGCCGGAGGCGGCACGTTCACGTTCGACGAACTTCATGAAGACCTGTCATCCGCGGGTTTTGTGAAGGTCAAGTATCTCCGCCGCGGGGAATGGATGGACTCCGTCGTGTGTGCCACCAAACCCTGACCTTGCCGCCTGCGGCCGGGGCCACACCGGAAGGTAGAGGGGGTGTGCCTCGCCAAAATCCCATCTGGGCCTTCAAGCGGCGTCCCCGTCCCTCGGAGCGGCCATGCAGGGACCACCGTCGAGGTGCGGCCCCGAAGAGCTTGCCAGCGCCCCGAACCACCGGCTAGCAGCCCGCTGCCAGTACCCTGCCGCGAACCGCGAACGCTTGCCCAGAATCGGCTGAATTCTTTCCACCATTAGGCAGCTTGGGAGCGTTGGTCACGGACTGGACTTCCGGCGCAGACTGAGCGCTCATGGACCCCGACGGAGGTCTCCATGCTACAGGCAAAATCGCCAGGTCGGACTCTCACGCCACGCAGCGGTGGTGGCGATCTGGCACGGGATGTCGCGGGCCTGTCCGCGCTCGACCCGACCGCCCTGAAGCAGTTGTGGGTCACCCTCTGCGGCGCGGCACCCCCACCAGGGCTGAACCGTCCCGTACTCATCCGGGCGCTCGCCTACCGCCTGCAGGAGCGCGCGCTGGGCGGCCTCAGACCCGCCACCCGCCGGTTCTTACTCCAGCTCTCCGATGACGCCGAAGCCGGACGCCCGGCGCGCCCCTCTGGCTCGGTCACGCCGGGCACCGTGCTCGTGCGCGAGTGGCACGGCACCAGCCACCGGGTCACCGTCCTGGAGACGGCCTGTGCGTGGCGCGGGAAGCGGTATCGCTCGCTCTCGGAGGTCGCCCGCGCCATTACCGGGACGCGCTGGTCGGGGCCCCGCTTCTTCGGCCTCGGGCGCACGCGGGACAGGAGGGCCGCCAATGGACCGCCCCCAGCCTAAGCTGCGGCGCTGCGCCATCTACACCCGCAAGTCCTCCGAGGAGGGCTTGGAGCAGGACTTCAATTCGCTGCACGCGCAGCGCGAGGCGTGCGAGGCCTTCATTCGCAGCCAGGCGGGCGAAGGATGGCGGCTCGTCCCGACAGCGTACGATGACGGCGGCTTTTCGGGCGGCACGATGGAACGGCCCGCGCTCCAGCAGCTACTCGCGGATATCCGCGAGCGCCTCGTCGACGTGATTGTGGTCTACAAAGTCGATCGGCTGACGCGCGCTTTGGCCGACTTCGCCAAGATGGTCGACGTCTTCGATGCGCGCGGCGTCTCCTTTGTCGCCGTCACCCAGCAGTTCAACACCACGACCTCCATGGGACGGCTTACCCTCAACGTGCTGCTCTCGTTCGCGCAGTTCGAGCGCGAGGTGACGGGCGAGCGCATCCGGGACAAGATCGCGGCCTCCAAGCGCAAAGGGATGTGGATGGGCGGGGTCCCGCCGCTCGGCTATGACCTGCGGGAGCGCCGGCTGGTGGTGAATCTAGAGGAGGCCGAGACGGTACGAGCCATCTTCCGCCGCTACCTGAAGCTCGGCTGCGTGCGGCGGCTCCAGACCGATCTCGCTCGGCGCGGCATCGTGTCCAAGGTCCGCATTGCCCGCACCGGCATCCGCTCGGGCGGGAAGCCCTTCTCGCGCGGGGCGCTGTACGTACTCCTGGCGAACCCCACCTACATCGGCGAGATCCGCCACAAGCACGACCGCTATCCGGGACAGCACGAGGCCATTGTGGACCGCACGCTCTGGGAGCGGGTCCACGAGCGGCTGCACGATCAGGCGGCGCGCCAGGGAGGCCAACGTCCGCACCAGGTCCCACCCAGTCCACTAGCTGGCAAGGTGTTCGATGAGCGGGGTGAGCCGCTGTATGTGCAGGGGACGGCCAAGGGTGCGCGCCACTACCGGTACTACGTCTCGCGCGAACTGGTCCACGGCTCGAAGGAGCACCCTGAACGCGGGTGGCGCGTCCCGGCACAAGAGCTAGAGCGTGCGGTACGCGCCGTGGCGGAGCAGCTGCTCGCCGACCGCTCGGCCCTCGCGGAAGCGGCCGAGGCCGCGGGCCTCGACGCCAGCCGCCTGCCGGCGATTTTCACGGCCGCCCAGGGGTGGAGGGATCGCCTGCGTGTGGTAACCGACGCCGCGCCGGTGCTGGGGCAGCTGACTGATCGCGTCGACCTCACGGCGGACGGTCTGCGGGTGTCGCTCACTATGCCGCTTCCCAGCGGCGACGAGTGCACCACCGCGCTCGCGCATGGACTCGTGCTCACGCGATGCGTTCCGCTGCAGATCCGACGGCGTGGGATCGAGATGCGGCTGGTGCTGGACGCCAGCGCGCCGCCCTCGCGCGTCGACGGTGCGCTGCTCAAGACGGTCGCCCGCGCCTATCGCTGGGCAGACGACCTGCTCTCGGGCCGTGCGCCGTCGGTGGGCGACATCGCCCGGCGGGAGCGGGTCAGCGACCGCTACGTGTGGCGGCTCATTCGGGTGGGCTTTCTGGCGCCCACCATTGTCGAGGCCATCGTCGACGGCCGCCAGCCCGAGGACCTGACGGCCAGCGCCCTCACCCAGCGGCTCGATCTCCCGGCCCTCTGGCAGGCGCAGGAGCAGGCGCTCGGCCTCGCCTAGCCCCACGCGTTGCCGGTTCTGCCGAACCAGTGCACGAGTTGATCCCGTTGCTTCCAGCGGCCGGAACCGACGGAGCCCGTCAAAAACCGGGTGCCCACCGTCGTCGCCGACTGCCAGAGTCACCTCAGTACCCCGTCTCGGCGGCCTTCACCACCGCTACGAGTGCAGAGAGGCCGCCTGAGCAGGGTGGATGGAGTTTTGGCGAGGCACACGGGGATGTTTCTCAATTCCGGAGACGTACGCACGCCAGTGCGACCATCGGTGCTGGCCGAACAACTTGGCATGTTCCGTGCCACTGATCGGATTGGACCTGGCCGTCACCGGCCGGATTGAAAGGGTGTCGATGAGGCGAGCACGGCAGCGATCGTACGTCGCATGGGCGGGAGTGATCCTCCTAGCCGTCTTCCTCATCCGCGTGCCGAGTGCGCCGGGCACTGAAGAGTCCGAACGAGCCGTCGTCCTCGCCCGTCAGGCGGCTGAATACCGGGAGGAGCGCGCGAAGACGATCATCGAACTGCAGCAGTTCCGCCGCAGTGAAAGCATGGCCGCGGAGGGAACCGACACTCACCGTGGCAACTCCACGCTCATCAACCTCAATCCTGAGATCAACATCTGGTTCCTGCTGACGCTGGATTGGGGAACTGCCAGCGGGCACGTTACCTATCATCTCGAAAATCCATACCCCCGCGAGCAGACCATTCGTTTGAGCGCGGCTAACGCCCACGGCATTGAAATCTCGCATGGAGATTCCAGCGTTCCGTGCGAGCTGTGGTCCGGCGCCGGCACCGGCCCGCTGGAAGAGGCGCGCCGTTCGTTTCTGCCTTACGCCGCCCTGTGCGACGGCCATCTCTACCTGCGCAACCGGGCGGCGGGGCGCTACACGGCGTTGGAGTGGACGAGCGAGTTCCTGCGACAACACGTCTGGGGTGGCGAGGAGATCGTCGGCCTCGTGCGTAAGGGGTTCTTCAGCGATCGCTTCGCAGAAGAGGGGAGCGCCGCCGCGGCCTCCGCCTCGCCTCCCGCTGGGCTGATAGAGCAGGACCGGCCTCTGGCAGCATCGCTGGAGACCGGGAAATCCTCCCGTCGGATGACACCAGACAATCTCGGCATCGATGTGGGCCAGCCGAAAGACACGTTGATCCCTGGGCAATGGTACCCGGCCAGCGGTGTTTCGGGGGTGTATGTGAGCATCGTTCAACCGCAGATGATCTCCTCGGCAATTCTCGAGAGCCATCCCGGCGTCGTCAACAAGCTGGACGCCGCGGAAGCAGGCGCCTTGGACTATCTGGTGGCCTTCGATCTGGCCGAGTTCGATCTCGGTTTTGCCTTGGGCACCGATCACCCGCGCGTGGGCTGGTCCAATCGTCCGCCGAGGGAAGTGCGCGGCGGCCTTCCGGGGCCGGATGGCATCAGCACCGCCGAGCCATTGGTGAGCAACGGAATGATCAGCCCTGACCTCGCCGCCCGCACCATCGCCACTTTCACCGGTGGCTTCAAGCGTGAGCACGGCGCCTTCCGGTACGGGGCGTTGGCCAAACAAAACCATGGCACTCACTATGGATTCTTGGAGCAGGGAGTCGTGTTCAGCAAACTTTTGCCGGGCCTGGCGACCCTGTATGTACTGGATGATGGCACGGTCGCGATGAAAACCTGGACTGAGGGCGATAACGTGTTACTCCCCCGTATCAAGTATGCGCGGCAAAACGGCGTGCCGCTCATCGAGCACGATTCGGCAACCAACACGTCGTCTCCCGGTTCGCTCGTCGCGCGCTGGGGACCCGGGAACTGGTCGGGCTCCGCAGAAGAGGAACTGCGCTCGCTGCGTGCCGGTGCGTGCCTGCAGGAGACGCCAACTCGGCGGTTCCTGGTGTATGGTTACTTCTCGACCGCCACCCCTTCCGCGATGGCGCGGGTGTTCCAGGCCTATCGCTGCCGGTACGCAATGCACCTTGACATGAACGCGCCCGAACTCACCTATCTTGCCTTGTACCTCCGGCAAGGAGCGCAACTGCGAATTGAGTACCTGGCTCGAAGCATGGCAGCAAGCGAGAAGCAGACGGACCGCGGGCCGGTCTTGAGATTCCTGTTTTACCCCGACAACCGGGACTTCTTTTACCTCGTGCCGCGGCAGGCGACGCGATGATCAAAAAGCTGCCGTCGTTGATCATGTGTTCGATGGTATTCATGGCCTCCCCAGGGGCCGCCGGTGAAGCGACCCTGCAGCAACAGAATGAGCAGATGTTTCGTCAGATGCAGTCCGCTCGCGGCCTCACGGCATCACAGATGCAAGCGGTCCGAGCGATCTTTGCCCAATCGGGGTTTATGGGACAAGGCAACCCAGCCATCACCCAGCACCCCGACACGCCGCAACAATGTCAAGCCAAGCTCGACCAGCGTTCAGTGAATTACGCCGAGCCTGAGTTTGAACGCATCTGCGGCGCGAAATACATGGCGCCTCTCTACAATCGCGCTTCCGAGACCCCCGAACAGGCCAAGGCGTGCATCGACCAATTCGAATATCCCGATATTCCTTGCGCCTATCCGGTTGTGTGGGTCCGCGCCCGCGAGGCCGCCGAGCTGTGCGCGGCGGAGGGAAAGCGGATCTGTGATGCTCACGAATGGGAGGGAGCGTGCGCCGGCAGTCTGGAGAAACCCGACTATCGCTTCGATCTGGCCGCGGGGGTCAGTCCGAACGTGGCGGTCAGCCGCATGGGCGCGGCCCACAACCGCGTTCACCAAGCCGACCGGTCCTGGAGTTACGGCCCATCGTATCAGAAAGGCGTCTGTGCCGCGGCCAGCCGGAAAAGTCCTGAGTGTGGCGGCGGCTCATGGTCGAGATGCGGTTCCAACACGTACCCAGCCGGCGATTTTCCGGGATGCCGTAGTGCGCTCGGAGTCTACGATCTGAATGGCAACGCGGCGGAGCACATGAATCTGCCTCTGAATCCGCTGCAGATGGCCAGCCAGGGAAGCACCAGCCTGGGCTACACAGAAATGAAGGGCAGTTGGTTCATTTTCGATACCTACCATGCCCACGAGGACTGGTGTCGATGGCGGGCGCCGTTTTGGCACGGTTCACGAGTGATGGACGAACACAGCCACGCCAACTATCACTTGGGTTTTCGGTGCTGCAAGGGTCTGCAGACGCCCGGAACAGTGCCGGCGTCGACCGCTCTCCCGGAATACGAGCCGTCGCGCTAGGGCGACGGCAAGAACTCACAATCAATGCATCATGTTCGTCACATCGTCGAGAGCACTTTGGGACGGGAGCCGCGCCGTGGAATGCGCAGAGAGTAGATCGACTCCGGGCGGGGCCAGCCTGCTGATGAGATCGCTTAGGCGCGGCAGCGGACCTTCCCGACTGAGCACTTGGGAAAGTCCTGGGTCAGCCAGGGCTTCGAAAATCGACATCGGCCTGCCGTCCATGAAAATGGTAGTACTCACCAGCCGTGTCCCATGGCTGTAGTCGGCATACCGCACTCCATGAACGGTA
This sequence comes from Candidatus Binatia bacterium, assembly GCA_036382395.1. NCBI lineage: Bacteria > Candidatus Binatota > Binatia (SeqCode) > Binatia bacterium. The sequence goes on from DASVHW010000413.1 coordinate 8,660, forward strand.
CTCAGCGGCTGGATCGGACTGTTGATGCCCCTATGCCAGCCATAAATTGCCACGCGATCCGGGTATCGCCAGAGGCGATTGGTGATGACCAGATCCTTCTTGTGGCCGGCGGTGAGCACACCCGGCAGCACCCCAAGCGCCATGCGCTGCTCTGCGATCAGCTCGTTGTGATGACGATAGTAATCAGTGGAGCGCATCTGATCGCTGGCCGGCAACGGCTGCGGCGCAAGGTGCACTTCGGCTTGCCGATAGATCGCATCAACCATTTTGCTGGTCGGTAACGTGAACCCAAAACGGCCTGCTACCGTCAGGGCGGTTGCCAGGCTCATCGGTACGATCAGAAAATCGCGATCCGAGCCGATCGCCAGGTAGTCAGTTAAAGTGCAGACGGTCACCTCGACAGATTGGCCGTTTGGCAGCTCGCCGTTCATGGTAATCGGCACGACCCTGCGTAGAAACTGCGGCATATCGCCGTCCAGCAGTTCAGCTTCGATCGCTTGTTCGCGATCTGCCCCGCTCAGCGCTTCCACGCGGTGAGCGAATTCGCTGCCGGTCGGTGCCGTTGATGCGCGGGAAGGAAGCTTCTGCAAGAGCCCATCGCTGCATTCGAATGGCGAAGCACCAGCACAGGCGGCAATCGGCTGCCATAGCAGCGCCAGCAGCAGAGAATGTATTGCTGTCCTGTTCAGCGAGACTCTCGCCAAAGTGCGCGATGGGACTTTGTCCGATGACATTGCGATCGTTCGCGGCCCGAACAGGTCACCGCACAAGCGCCGAACTTCGGGAGCCAGGTCTCAGATGTCCTCAAGCCATGCCAGCGCACACACACCATACAGTAACAAAGTGCTCGAAGACAACCTCCCTGAGCAGCGCGGCGAGGCCCTGAAGTGAAGCGCGCCGGCCTCTCCGGCTTTCGCGGTCCGTATGATCTGCGCCATTCGTTCGCCACACAACTCCTGGAGCGCGGGGTGCCGATCACCTACGTGAGCGGTCAACTCGGGCATGCGAAGCCTACGACCACGCTTGCCTGGTACGCGCACTGGCTGCCGAGCGTCGATTCACACCGGTTTGTCGACGGGCTCGATCAGCCGGGAAATCTTTGGCACCAGTTTGGCTGTGGGTCCCGAGAATTCGATCATCCTGAAATCTCGCATGTAATTTCGATGGCCATCGACGGCTGCCGAGACGGCATTGAGTCCGCCTGGCGGCCACGATAGGCATGCGGCCATGCAAGCCGTGGTGCTGGCTGTGGTGACAAGCCTCGCTTCCATCGTCCGCTCCCGACTGGCGCCGCAGATCGAAATCCTCGCCCTGCGCCACCAGCTCGCCGTCTACCAACGAGCCGGGCGCTGCCCGCGGCTCGGACCAGCCGACCGTCTGCTGTGGGCCTGGCTCTCACGCGCCTGGTCCGGATGGCGAGCGGCCCTCGTGATCGTGCAACCCCGCACGGTGATCGCTTGGCAGCGCCAACGCTTCCGAGAGTACTGGACGCGCTTGAGCCGCCACGGCCAGCGCGGCCGCCCGCCGCTCGGTAAGGAGATCCGGGACCTGATCCGCAAGATGTCGGCAGCCAATCCGACGTGGGGGTCCCCCCGCAGAATGGGTGAGCTGCGCAAGCTCGGCATCGAGGTGGCGAAGTCGACGGTGGAGAGGTACCGCGTACGCCGCTCCAAACCGCCGTCACCCACCTGGCGGACCTTCCTCGCCACTCATGCCAAGGATCTCGTGTCGATCGACTTC
>DASVHW010000414.1 GCA_036382395.1 Candidatus Binatia bacterium
AACGAGCACCGGAGTAAGGCGCTCCTCGAAGCCGCCGGGTATGCGGTCACGCGCGCTGGCGCCAGTCTCGGCGTGTGGGATTTGATCGGCATCTCAGCAGCCGACGTGGCGCTGGTGCAGGTGAAGACGCGCGACTGGCCGGGCACAGCGGAGATGGAAACGCTGGCAGGGTTCCCGGTGCCGGTGAACTGCAAGCGGCTGGTGCATCGCTGGCGGGACCGGCAACGGGTGCCGGACGTGCGGCAGCTGTGAGCGCCGGAATTCACGGAACGGCGGGGTCAGCCGCCGCACCCCCTCAGTGCGTTGTTCACTAAGGCAAGCGCACTTGCGTTTGGACGGTGTTACTCATATGGCCGGCGGAATCGCCAACCTGGAAGGTAACCACGTACGTGCCGCCGCGGGGGACATGCGAAGCGTGCGGCGGGCACTTCGAGCCCGAGCAGCTGTGCATCGTGCGCGGCGCCTGGCTGTGCCTGAAATGCGCTGGGCAGCACGCCGACAAGAAAGGAGCGTGACGACATGGGCGTGAAGGTTCGACAGAAGGTGAAGGATGGTCCGTGGTGGGTGTTCGTGGCACACCGCGGCAAGCGCAAGAGCAAGCTGGTCGGCGAGCACAAGGCTGCGAACCAGCTGGCGAAGGAACTCCGCCAGGCGCTGGCAGCCGGTGATTTCGGATTGCTCCAAGAGCCGGCGCCGGCCGCCGGTCCGACCTTCACGGAGTACGCCGAGCAGTTCTTGAACAAAACGGAGCCCCGCGTCGATGATCCGACGCACGGATTGAAGAGGTCGACCTGGAACGACTACAGCCTATGTATCCACAAGCGACTCGCGCCGATCCTGGGCGCGCGGCCGATGGTGGACATCCGCCGGCGCGACGTGAAGGATCTCGCCGTTGCGCTCCAGCAGCAGGGGCTCTCGCCCGTCAACGCGCGCAAGCATCTTCGGGTGCTCTCCTCGATCCTGAGCGAGGCGGTAGATGACGAGTTGATTCCGGCGAACCCGGCGGCGGCGCTCCACAAGCAGCGGCGTTCAAAGCAGAAGGTCATACGCAAGGCGATTAGCCCGCTGTCCGAACAGGAGCTGGCGGCCCTGCTCGAGACGGCGCAGACGTACAGCAAACAGCGGGGCGCAAAGGCGGTTTACCCGTTCCGGGAGCATTACCCGTTTCTTCTGCTGCTGGCGCACACCGGCATGCGTCTGGGTGAGGCGATCGCGTTGCAGTGGGGCGACGTCGATTGGCGGGGCCGGTTCATCGAAGTGCGCCGGTCATCGGTGCAAGGTGAACTCTCGGTGCCGAAGAACGGCAAGGCTCGCCGCGTGGATCTCTCCGACGCGCTCTATGGCGTGCTGCGGGAGCGGTTCGCGTTGCGCTTCGAAAAGGTGCGGGCGCTGGACCCTGAGGCCGACGCGGAACTAGAAGCGGAGCGTGCGGCCGGCCTGGATGCGTGGATCTTCCCGGACACAACCGGCGGCATCATGAACGTCGGCAACCTCCGGCGGCGGGTGTTCCATCCGCTGCTGGTTACGGCGAAGCTCCGCAAGGTCCGCATTCACGATCTCCGGCACACGTACGCGAGCCTCCTGTTTCAGAAGGGCGCGGCACTCCACTACGTGCAGCAGCAGCTCGGGCACCACAGCCCGGCATTCACGCTCACCGTATACATGCACCTGATGCCGGGTGACCATCAGCGCTTCGTCAATCTGCTTGGCGCTCCTGCACCCGCCTGCACCCCAGCTGCACCCGCAACCGATAACGCCGACGCTGCCGAAACACCGGAGAAGAAAAAAGCTGTTGCGTGACAAGGGGATGAAGAGTGCGCCCTGGGTGATTCGAACACCCGACCTCTTGATTCGTAGTCAAGCGCTCTATCCAACTGAGCTAAGGGCGCGTGCGGGAGTCCGCCGAAGGTCCTTGGGATTACCACGCTTCGCTTATGGGCACAAGGCAGTATGGGCAGTATGGGCGCGGTGCTAGCGCGCGCTGCGGCGAATGAGCTGCCGGATGACTCGGACGTGATAGTCGATGCCGGACCACAGGCCGATGACGAGCGAGATCCAGAGGAAGTACATTCCGGCCAGGTGAAAATCGATACCGACGAATTTGTAGTGCAGCAGCAAGCCGTGCAGGGCGAACATCTGGAACACCATCTTGTACTTGCCCAACTCCTCGGCGCCGAGCACCACTCCCTGGCCGAGAGCAACCGCACGCAGGCCGGTGACCGCAATTTCGCGGCCAATGATCACCACGATCATCCATGCCGGTACGTTCGGGGTGCGCTCCATGCCAGCCAGCATGATGAGCGCTGCGGCCACGATGAGTTTGTCCGCCAACGGGTCGAGCAGCTTACCGAGGGTCGTGCTGATACCCCAGCGGCGTGCCAGGTAGCCGTCAAAGAAGTCGGAGAGGCACCCCAGAAAAAACGTCGCGGCCGCCAGGAGGCTGGCGACGCGTCCCGGGCTCGCCAGGATGACGACCAGCACTGGGATGAGGAGAATGCGAAAGAAGGTAAGGAAGTTCGGAAGATTGGCAACGCGGGGGATGGGACCAGTGCCGCGCGTGGCTGACATTATGTCGATGCCTTAAGGAAAGGGCGCGATGGCGAGTCGAGACGCCGCCGCAGCGCGTGCCTATTGTTCGCGGAGGTAGGAATCGCGAAAACGCATGACGCGGGCCAGATACTCCCACGTCTCGGGAAACGGCGGAACACCGCCGTGCGCGTCGACAGCCTTCTCCCCGGCGTTGTAGGCCGCCAGGGCAAGACGCAGATTGCCGCCGTAGCGGTCGAGGAGGTAGCGCAGGTGAACAACGCCACCCTCGACGTTGTCGCGCGGCTCAAACGTACGCCAGACGTTGTGCTGGCGGGCCGTCGCCGGCATCAGTTGCATGAGACCCTGCGCACCCTTCGGGGAAACCGCGCGCGGAGCGAAATCGGATTCGGCCCGTATAACGGCCTTCACCAGGGCCGCATCGACCTGATGACGCCGCGCCGCGTCGCGAATGATGCTGTCGAATGCCTGGCGCCGGGCGCCGCCAGTGGCACCAAACCCGCCGCGGCCGTAAGTGTTCCAGCTCCCGACGCTGGGGAGGTAATACTGGTATTGCGGCTCGGTGGGCGCATTAGAGAAGTGGAGACCGCCACGTGTGTCTTTGTACATGTAGATGTCGGCGCGCGCCGGCTGCGCCAAGGCAACTGCAAAAAGACCAGCCAATAGTGGCATCTGCCAAGCGCGCATTGTCCGCAGGGTAATGCTTTACGCGGGCCATTTCAACTGATATTTCGCCACACCGGATTTTTCCAGCTTGGCACCGGCAAGCCTGCCTGTGCTAAAGGATCTAGATAATGGATACGGACTTCCTGGTCATCGGCAGCGGACTCGCCGGCCTGACATTCGCCCTCAAGGCAGCACAAATCGGTTCGGTGACCGTCGTCACCAAGGACCGCCTGCCCGAGAGCGCGACCGAGTACGCCCAAGGCGGTATCGCTTCCGTGTGGAGCCCCGAGGACTCATTCGAGGAACACAGCCGGGATACGATGGTTGCCGGAGCCGGGCTGTGTCACCCGGATATCGTGGACCTGGTCATACGCGACGGCCCCGATCGCATTCGCGAGCTGATTGCGCTGGGCACGAACTTCTCGCTGCGGCCCGGCACTGAGGACGGCGAGTACGACCTCGGCCGCGAGGGCGGCCATAGCCACCGACGTATCCTGCATGCCGTCGACGCCACCGGCAGCGAGATCATGCGCGCCCTGGTCGAGGCGGTGCGGCGGGAACCCAACATCGTGGTGCTCGAACGACACCTCGCCGTAGACTTCCTCATCGATGCGAAGTTCGACCCGTCCGTCCGCCGGCCGTCATGCTGGGGAGCCTACGTATTCGACCTCGACGCCGCGCTGGTCAAACGGTTTCAGGCGCGCGCCACACTGCTGGCCACCGGGGGGACCGGCAAAGTGTACCTCTACACCAGCAACCCCGATATCGCGACCGGCGACGGCGTGGCCATGGCCTACCGCGCCGGCGTGCCGATCGGAAACATGGAGTTCATCCAGTTCCATCCCACCTGCCTGTACCATCCGCAAGCCAAATCCTTCCTGATCAGTGAGGCCATGCGGGGCGAAGGGGCCATCTTGCGCCGGCCGGACGGCGATACGTTTATGTCCCGCTACCACGCCGATGCGGAGCTGGCGCCGCGCGACATCGTCGCCCGGGCAATCGACAGCGAAATGAAAGTGCACGGTTTCGAGCACGTGTACCTGGATATCACTCACCGTCAGCCAGCCTTCATCCGCGAACGCTTTCCGCACATCTATGAACGCTGTCTGGTCTACGGCATCGACATCACCGTACAGCCAATCCCCGTCGTGCCCGCGGCGCACTATTGCTGCGGCGGCACGGTTACGGACGCCAACGGCGCCACCAGCATCCACCGCCTGTTTGCCGCCGGCGAGGTGGCCATGACGGGCTTGCATGGGGCCAACCGTCTGGCGTCGAATTCGCTCCTGGAAGCATTGGTCTTCGGGCATCGGGCCTCGGTGACAGCGCGCCATCTGGTGCGCCAAGACCATCAGGCAATGCCGGCGCTGCCGGAATGGAATCCCGGCCGCGCTGTCGACAGCGATGAGTCGGTGGTGGTGACGCAGAATTGGGACGAGATCCGCCGCCTGATGTGGAACTACGTCGGCATCGTGCGCTCCAATCGCCGTCTGGCCCGCGCCTTGAAGCGCATCTCGCTGCTACAGGAGGAGATCCGCGACTACTACTGGGATTTTTTGATCACCGGGGATCTCATCGAGCTACGCAACATCGCCGTGGTGGCGGAGCTGATCATCAAGTCCGCCATCACGCGCCGGGAGAGCCGCGGCTTGCACTACAACATCAACTACCCGTCTCGGGACGACCGCAACTGGGCCCACGATACGATCGTGCCGCCGGGGCAGGTATTTCAACTCGATGAGGAATTCCAGGAGTCGCTGAAGAAGACTGGAAATCGGTAGCGTCAACCGCTCTGGCGTACGACGGCAGTGCTGCCCGGCGGGGGAAACCCAACTCCGATCCTCCGCCTCGGCTGCGGCCCGCGGGGCTTACTGCGGAAAAGGGCTTTGCCCGATCGGGAACTTGCGGCAGAGCGCGATCACGTCGTCCGCAATCGACGCCAGTGCGGCGTCGTTGCCGACTGATTGCAGTGCCCGGAAGATGAGGTCGGCGATCGCCTCCATTTCCGGTTCTTTCATGCCGCGCGTGGTCACGGCCGGCGTGCCGATGCGGACACCGCTGGTGACGAAGGGCGAACGGGTTTCGAAGGGCACGGTGTTCTTGTTCACCGTGATATGGGCGCGGTCGAGCGTCTCCTCGGCGACCTTTCCGGTGAGTTCGCTCTGGCGCAGGTCGACCAACATCAGGTGATTGTCAGTGCCGCCCGATACCAGACGAAAGCCTTTGGCGATCAACGCCGAGGCCAGCGCTTTGGCATTGCTGACGATCTGTTGCTGATACGCCTTGAATCCGGGGGAGAGCGCCTCCTTGAAGGCGACCGCCTTGGCGGCGATGACGTGCATCAGCGGACCGCCCTGGTTGCCCGGGAATACAGACGAGTTGAGGCTCTTGGCGTAGGCTTGGCGGCACATGACCATGCCGCCGCGCGGCCCGCGCAACGTCTTGTGCGTGGTGGTAGTGACGAACTCCGCATGGGGCACCGGCGAGGGATGGATCCCGGCGGCGATCAACCCAGCGAAATGCGCGATGTCGACCATCAACACGGCGCCGATTTCGTCGGCCACCCGACGGAAGGGGAGAAAATCGATCGCACGCGGATAGGCGCTGTACCCAACCACGATCATCTTGGGCCGGTGCTGCCGCGCCAACTCCGCCACGGCGTCGTAATCGATACGCTCATCCGACCGCCGCACCCCGTAGGGCACGACGCGGAAGAACTTGCCGGAGAAGTTGACCGGGCTGCCGTGGGTCAGATGGCCGCCGTGCGCCAGATCCATGCTGAGGATGGTGTCACCGGGCGTCAGGTAAGAGAAATAGACGGCCATATTTGCCTGCGAGCCGGAATGCGGCTGCACGTTGACGTGATCGGCCCCGAACAGCTGCTTGGCGCGATCGATCGCCAGCTGCTCCGCCACATCTACAAACTCACAGCCGCCGTAGTAGCGCCGGCCCGGGTACCCCTCGGCGTACTTGTTGGTGAGTATGGAACCTTGCGCTTCCAGGACGGCGCGGCTGACCACGTTCTCGGAGGCGATGAGCTCCAGGTTGTGTTCCTGTCGATCGGCCTCGCTGCACAGAACACGGTAAATCTCCGGGTCGACGCGCTCGAGTTCGGTCATGCGATGGGGATTCCTCTTGCCAGCAGACGCGGGGCGGACGGTGCTCACGCCGACTGCCTGGCTATTGCTTGTGGCTTTCGATGTAATTGACCACGTCTTGGACGGTGCGGATCTTCTCGGCCTCTTCGTCCGAAATTTCCATGTCGTACTCTTCCTCGAGCGCCATGACCAACTCGACGATGTCGAGCGAGTCGGCGCCAAGATCCTCGATGAAGGATGCGTCCGGCGTCACCTCGTCCTCGCTGACGCCGAGCTGCTCGCAAATGATCTCCTTCACTTTCGTTTCCACTGCTGATGGCATCCGTTACTTCCTCCCTCTCCCTTACATGTAGAGGCCACCGTTCACACCAATGACCTGTCCGGTGATATAGGCAGATTCGGGGCGTGCGAGAAAGAGCACTGCATCCGCTATCTCCTCCGCCGTTCCCAGGCGCCCCGCCGGAATCAGTCTCACATACTCTGTTCGCACCGCTTCAGGCAAGTTCGCCGTCATCTCGGTTTCGATAAAGCCCGGCGCGACGGCGTTGACGGTAATGTTCCGCCCGGCCAGCTCCCGCGCCATGGATTTGGTGAAGCCGACTATCCCGGCCTTGGCGGCGGCGTAAGCTGCCTGGCCGGCATTTCCCATGCTGCCGATAATGGAGCCCATGTTCACGATGCGGCCGTAGCGGGCGCGCACCATCGGCCGCACGGCCGCCTTGGTGCAATTGAAAGTCCCCTTGAGATTGACCGCCATGACCTGATCCCAGTCGGCCGGCTTCAGCCGGAGCAGCAGGGTGTCGACAGTCATGCCGGCATTGTTGACCAGAATATCGCACCGGCCAAGCCGGTCTACCAGGCTGGAAATCGCGGCGCTGACAACATCGGGGTCGGCGACGTCGAACGGCGCCAGCGTTGCCCGCCCACCCGCTTCTTCGATCAAGCGCGCCGTCTCCTCCGCCGCCGTGGCATTGCGCAGGAAGTTTACCGCCACGTGCGCCCCAGCGCCGGCGAGGTGGCGGGCCACCATGCGACCGATGCCGCGCGACGCGCCGGTGACCAGCGCGACCTGCCCTTGTAAGACGGCGTTCATGCGGCCTCGAGCAGGGTTCGTACGGATTCGAGGTCCTCGCCGGCAACGCAGCGGATATCCGGAGCAATCCGCCGCACCAGACTGCGGAGCACACGTCCCGGCCCGACTTCGATAGCCGTCCGGCAGCCCAGATGGGCAAGCTCCTCGACGCACTCCTGCCAACGCACCGGGCTGACCACTTGGCGCACAAGCAGGTCCTTCACTCGGCCGGCGTCGGTGCAGGCGCGCGCGTCGACATTGCTGATGACCGGGCAGTGCAGTGGGGAGACCGAGACCGGAGACAGCACCTGGCGCAGGCGTTCGGCCGCCGGAGCCATCAGGGCGCAGTGGAACGGCGCGCTGACGGCCATCGGAACGATGCGCTTGGCGCCGTTCTGCTGCGCCAAAGCGGCGGCACGCTCGACTGCCTCGCGGTGCCCCGCAATCACGATCTGGCCGCCGCCGTTGACGTTGGCGGGGCTCACCACCTGACCGTCGGCGGCCTCTTGGCAGATCGCCGTGAGGGTGGCGAGGTCCAATCCCAACACCGCGGCCATGCTCCCAACCCCCGGAGCCACGGCAGTTTGCATGGCGCGGCCGCGTTCCCGCACCACGCGCAAGGCATCGGCAAAGGTCAACGCACCGGCGGCGACCAGCGCGCTGAACTCTCCGAGGCTATGGCCGGCTGCCCAGCTGGGTGACAGCCGGAATTCCGTGGCGAGCACGCGCGCCAGCGCCCGGCTCGCAGTCAGCAGTGCGGGCTGGGTGTTGGCGGTGAGCGTCAGCTCATCCAGCGGACCTTCGAAGCACAGGCGCGAGATGGCGTACCCCAGCACATCGTCCGCTTCGGCAAACACCTGACGCGCAACCGGGAAGCGAGCGCACAGGTCCCTGCCCATTCCGACCGCTTGCGATCCTTGGCCGGGAAACAGAAAGGCAACTGCGACACCCATGCTGGCCCTGCGAGCCGTGCGCTATTCGCCTGCGACGGTGATGACCTTGCGGCCACGATAGGTGCCGCAATGCGGACAAGCCCGGTGCATGACGGTCGATTCGCCGCAATCAGGACAGGCGATGACGTTGGGCGCCACCAGCCCGTCGTGCGCGCGGCGCATGTTGCGTTTCGAGTGCGACGTCTTTCGTTTCGGAACGGCCATAGTGTACTCCTTTCTGCACGCCACCTGGGCGCGCGTCCTCTTCCCTCACATCTTCCCGCGGATGGTGCTCACTGCGGGTACCAAGGCGCAGCGTGCGCCGGAATGTATGCGCCTTTCGCCTTCACGGTCAAGCCAGTGCCTGGCGCATATGGCTGATAGCATATGGCATATGGTCAGAAACCATAAGCCATACGCCAGGGCTTGAGGCGAACGAAACTTGACTCACATTCAACGAGTTTCATCCCTCAAGCCCACTAGTGATTGACTTTCAGATTGCGGAGAATCGCCAGCCGGGGATCTTCAACCGAGGGCGTGCACTGGCAGGTCTGCAGGTTGAGGTTGGCCCCGCACTGCGGGCACAGACCCTTGCACGTGTCCTGGCAGAGCGGGCGCGTCGGCAGGGCCAGCAGCAGCTGCTCCCGAATCAGCGGTGAAAGATCGACTTCATCACCTTTGTAAAAGCTGAGATCGAGATCCTCCTCGTTCAACTCCCGCTCAGCCGGAAGGTCGGGCCGTGGAAGCAGCACGAGAGAAAACTCCTTTTCCAGCACGAAGGTGTACGCTTCCACGCAGCGAGCGCACTGCCCGACGACGTTACCGGTGATGCGGCCGTGGAAGAACAGTTCCTGGCCGGCGCGATAGTACTCCACCCGCACGGCAGCGGGGGCGGCAAAGGTATAATCCCGCACCGCTCCGTGGACGATGACCTCGTTCAGCGAGGCCGTCGGTTCGTCGTACGCCAGTTCCTTCGCGACCTCTTCGATTTGGTGGACGTTGAGTTTCACGCGAACGGCACTCCTCGGAGGAAGGGGCTGTAAGCTAGCTAAGCCACCCAACATCGTCAAGGCGACTTTCGCTTCGAGGCATGTCGGCGCGGCGCGGCCGGTGGGCTCGGCTGACTCACGGCGAGCGCCTTTTCGATCTGCCGCACGCGTCGAAACAGCTCCGGTAAGCGGGCCCATGCCGCCGACATGCGGCGCCACAGGTGGATGTCCACGGCCGGATACCCGCCGACCGTGGCGCCGGCGGGGACATCGTTGGGCACACCGCTTTGGGCCGCGATCTGGGCCCCATCTCCGATGGTGAGATGCCCGGCGGCACCGGCCTGTCCTCCGATGCGGACGAAGCGGCCGACACGCGTGCTGCCCGAGAGCCCGACCTGCGCCGCCAGGGCGCTGCCTTCACCGATGGAGCAGCCGTGCGCGATCATGACGAGGTTGTCCAGCTTTGCGCCCCGTCGGATGACGGTGGCGCCGACAGCGGCACGGTCCACCGTCGTGTTGGCGCCGATTTCCACGTCATCCTCGATCACCACCGTGCCAGCCTGGACAATCTTGCGCGCGGTTCCGTCGGCGCCCAGAACGTAGCCAAAGCCGTCGCTGCCGATGACGCAGCCGCTGTGCAGCGTGACGCGGTTGCCAAGCACCACCCGCTCACGCACGACGACGTGCGCATAGGCACGGAAGGCGTCACCGATGCGCGCCTGCGGGTAGACCACGACGTGCGCATCCAGCCTCACCTCGTCACCCACTACGACGTCGTCGCCTAGGACGCAGTATGGCCCGATGCTCGCATTGCGGCCGATACGCGCGCTCGACGGGATCACGGCCGTTGGGTGGATACCCACCGGCAGCGGCGGGGGGGTGTAGAAGAGCTCCAGCGCTTCGGCAAAGGCGCGATACGGGTCCGCGGCGCGTAGCGACGGTAGCCGTACGTCGCCCTCGTCGGCCGCCACGATGACGGCAGATGCGCGTGTGGTCTGCAGGTAGGGGCGATAGCGTGGGTTGGCCACGAACGTGAGTGTGCCGGGCTCTGCCTCCTCGATGGGGGCGAGGGCGTGAATGTCGATACTGCCATCACCCCGCAGCTCGCAGCCGATGCGTTCGGCGATCTCTGCCAGTTTCATCACGGTCCTCCGCCTTGGCGGCGACCTTAGCGAGGAAAGGCTGAGGCGGCAAACGTCATGCTCCGGGGTGCTTCCTCTGCACCGGGGCACGGCCGACGAACGTGGGATGCCGCACGTTGCGGCTGGGGCGATTCCTTGTTAGGAACTCGACCTCATGCAGGAACCAAATTTCGATAAGCGTGGCGGTTTGGTAACGGTCGTGACCCAAGACGCGGAGAGCGGCGAAGTCTTGATGGTAGCGTACATGAACCGCGAGGCGTGGGAGAAGACGCTGGTAACCGGGCAGGCTTGTTACTTCAGCACCTCGCGCCAGCAGCTGTGGCTCAAAGGTGAAAGCTCCGGCAACCTGCAGGACGTCAAAGAGATCCGCGTCGATTGTGATGCCGACGCCGTGCTGCTGAAAGTGCGCCAGCGGGGCGGGGCGGCCTGTCACGAGGGCTACAAGAGTTGTTTCTTCCGCCAGGCCGACCAGCAGGGCTGGCGCGTTGTGGCCGAGCGCGTGGTTGATCCGGATAAGCTGTATGGCAAGAAGTAGCACAGTAACACGCAAGTTCCCGCTCTCGACTGAAGACCGACTGTGCCCATGAACGTTCTCAAGCTCGGCGTGCCGAAAGGCAGCTTGCAAGACACCACCGTGGAGTTGTTCCGCAAGGCGGGATGGAAGATCAGCATCTCGGATCGCAGCTACTTCCCGACGATCGACGATGCCGCCATCCGCTGCTCGCTGGTGCGGGCGCAGGAAATGGCGCGTTACGTCGAGGATGGCAGCCTCGATGCCGGCTTGACCGGTCGCGACTGGATCCTCGAGAACGATTCCCGGGTCGAAGTCGTCTGCAACCTGGTCTACTCCAAGGCCAGCTTCCGCCCGACGCGCTGGGTGTTGGTGGTGCCGGAGGATTCACCGGTACAGAGGCCCGAAGACCTGCGGGGCAAGCGCATCGCCACGGAGCTGGTGAACTACACCAAGCGCTTCTTTGCCTCGAAGCAGGTGCCGGTCGATGTGGAGTTCTCCTGGGGCGCGACCGAAGCCAAAGCGGCGGGTGGCCTGGTGGATGCCATTGTCGAAGTGACGGAAACCGGGAGCACCATCCGCGCCAACCGGCTGCGCATCGTGTGCGACCTGTTCGAATCGACCCCGCAGCTCATCGCCAATTCAGTGGCCTGGCAAGACGCGTGGAAGCGGGAGAAGATCGAACAGATCAGCATCTTGTTGCAGGGGGCGTTGGCGGCGGAGAGCAAGGTCGGCATCAAGATGAACGTGCCGCGGGAGCATCTCCAGGCGGTCATAGCCATGATCCCGAGCTTGACGGCGCCCACGGTGTCACCACTCTTCCAAACCGGACAACTGCACGGGGTCGAGTGGTATGCGGTCGAGAGCGTCATTTCCGAGCTTGAGGTGCGGGAATTGGTCCCGCGCCTGATCCGACAGGGGGCCGTGGGCATCATCGAGTACCCCCTCAACAAGATTGTGTGAGGCCATGAGAACAACACTCCTAGTGCTAGCGTCTGTCCTGCTGCTGGTTGGATGTAACGGCCGGACGGCCGAGACCCGCGCGCGTGAAGCGGCGGAGAAGATCAAGGAATCCATTCCCGACGTCGAGGCCAAGGCCCTGGCGCAGAAGCTCACGCCCGAGGAAGTGAAGCAAGCCCAGGAGGCGCTCAAGAAGGTCAGCGAGTACCTGGGTGAAGCGGACGGTAAGCTCGATAGCGTGACGGTGAACTCGATCGAGGCCTTTCAGCGCGCCCACGGACTCCGGGCCGACGGCATCCTGGATGAGAAGACGCGTCGCACCTTGCAGAACGCCGCGCCGGTGGGCTGATCGCTCGTCGCATATCTCGGCGTTGCCGACTCAGGCGCTATCTGCGATCAGCGTACGCGCCGAGCTAGCTGCGTGGCGTGAGATGGTCGATACCGCCCATGTACGGGCGGAGGATCTCGGGGATGACGACGCTGCCATCGGCTTGCTGGTAGTTCTCCAGCACCGCGATCAGCACACGGGGCAGGGCCAGGCCCGAACCGTTGAGCGTGTGCACAAACTCCGGTTTCGCCCGCTGGGCGTTCGCCCGCGGCGACGGCCGGTAGCGGATGTTGGCGCGGCGGGCTTGGAAGTCGGTGCAGTTGCTGCACGAGCTGACTTCCAGCCATTCGTTGCAGCCGGGGGCCCACAGCTCGATGTCGTATTTCTTGACCGCGACGAATCCCAAATCACCGGTGCAGATGGAAATCACCCGGTACGGGATGCGCAGTTGGCGCGCCACGTCTTCGGCATGGCCGACGATCTGCTCCAGGGCCGCAGCCGATTGGCTGGGCTCCACGAGCTTGTACATTTCCACCTTGTCGAACTGGTGCCCGCGCTTGATGCCACGGACATCGCGGCCCGCCGACATCTTCTCGCGCCGGAAGCAGGCGGTGTAGGCAACGTACGAAAGGGGCAGGGCACTGACCTCGAGGATCTCGTCGCGATGCAGATTGGTGATCGGGATCTCCGCCGTACCGATCATCCACAAGTCGTCTTCGGCGTCGTGGTAGATGTTGTCGGCGAACTTCGGTAACTGCCCGGCGCCGTAGAGGCATTCCTTCTTGACCAGATACGGCGGGTAGATCTCGGTGTATCCGTGTTCGCGGATGTGAAGGTCGAGCATCCAGGTGATCAAGGCGCGCTGCAGCCGGGCCCCCGTGCCCTTCAGAACATAGAACCGCGATCCGGAGATCTTGACGCCCCGATCGAAGTCGAGGATGTCGAGGGCGGGACCGATCTCCCAGTGCGGGCGCGGGGTGAACTCGAACTGGCGCGGCTCGCCCTCGGCGCGCAACACCGTGTTGTCCCCGTCATCCCGGCCAACCGGCACGCTGGGATCGGGAAGGTTGGGGATCTCGAGCATCTGGCGCTCAAACTCGGCCGCGGCGGCGGCGAGGTCCTGTTCCAGCGCCGCAATGCGGTCTCCCACGGCGCGCATCTCGTTGACGAGCTGCGCCCGTGCCGTCGGGTCTTGTTTACCGATGGTGCGGGACACCTCGGCGCGCTGGGCACGGAGCGATTCGACTTCCGCAATGAGCCCACGTCGCCGCACATCGACCTGCAGGACGGTATCGACGGCAGTGGCCTCGAAGCCGACCTTGGCCAGCTCCGATTTTACGAACTCGGGACGCTCACGGATGAGACGGATGTCGAGCATGTGTGGGCGTTAGCACGCACCGCAGCCGGTCTCAAGGAATTCGAGTCGACGGCGTGTTTGGAGGACGGGAGTGTGTCCGGCTCAGGAGGCGCCTTCGGATTTGCTCAACAGCTCCCTGATCACTGCTGCCAGGTCCAGCATTGCCGCCCCGGCGTCGCCGCGGAAACTCGAGCCGTGCATCACGGCGAGAGTTCGTGGCTGCAAGGCGGCGAGCCGCCGGAGAGTGCTGTCGGTGTACGGGGTGTACGGCATGTCCTTCGCCAGCGGTCCCGCCAGGCCGGCAAAGATTGCCGCGCGGGCACGTCCGACGATTTCGGACTCGGTCACCGGCTCGGGATCGCCCGGCTGGAAGAACAGATCCGAGCAGAGCAGCGTCTGCTCGACCTCGTCAAAGAACAGACCTGCGTCCCAGCAGTGGGGGACATGCGGCGTGGAAAGAAAACGAAGGCGGTGCCGGCCGGTTGGCAGGACTTCGTCATCGGCCAGTGGGCGTGGGGCGCGGCTGGCGAAGTCGTTCACATTGACCATCGCGCCCACAAAGCTGCACACTGGCTGCGCGCGTGGTGCGATCGCGAGCCACTCGTTCAAGGCACCGCACTCGTCGGATTCAAAATGGCTGAATCCTATCCACCGAATCGTCGCGGGATCGATGATCGAGGCCACTCCCTCGAGGGTTGCCGGAAACATGTTCTTGAAGCCGGTATGCATCAGGAACGGCTCGGCATCCTTGATGAGGAATTGATTGAACTGGATTCCGAACGCGGGATGGAACGTCGAGATGCGAAAGGTGTCTCGGACGATTTCAGTTACTTTAGCACGCTCGGGCGACCGGCTGGCTACCATTGCCACTCGGCCTCGTCGAAGTGCGTCGCTGTAGGCGGATCAAGCAGTTGATCGCCAGCCTCCGCGCGCAGTTTCCGAGCGGCCTCTGCCCACCCCCGTCGGCTAGCTGGGCGCGCCGCAATAACAATGGTGTTTCCGCGAAGCTCCAGATCCACTTCGTCGGACAAACCCGCCGGCTCGATCAGCGGCTTGGGAAGCCGTATGTCCCGCGAATCTCCAATGCGTACGAGTCGGGTCTTCATGGCGGACTTACAATGGACGTACGCGGCGGTGCCTGTCAAGAATCCATCCAGCGCGACAAGGGGAGAATACTTGCCCCAGCCTGCCGCAGTGGGCTATGGGTGTCCCACCGCAGGCTGGTGTCGCGTCCATCTGGGAAATATCGGATCAGACCCGTCGTGCAAAACCGAAGGAGTTCAAGATGGCCGGCCCTGACAGTACAATCACCCCTCCCCCCATACGCACCCCGCTGCGGCTCCTCCTGGTGGAAGATTCCGATGCCGATGCCGAGCTAGTGGTCGAGGAGTTGCGGCGCGGCGGCTATGAGCCCACATGGGAGCGCGTCGATACCGCAACGGCGTTGACGGCGGCCCTGGCGCGGCAGCAATGGGAGGTCATCACCTGTGACTGGGTCATGCCCCGGTTCAGCGCCTCCGCCGCGCTGCAACTGATTCAGGAACAAGGTGTAGATGTCCCCATCATCATCGTTTCTGGCGAGGTGGGCGAGGAGGTCGCTGTCACCGCCATGAAGGCCGGTGCGTGCGACTACGTCGGCAAACACAAGCTGACGCGGCTCTGCCCCGCCATTGAACGGGAGCTGAAGGACGCGGAGGGGCGGCGGGCGCGTAAGGAAGCCGAGCAACGTCTGCGGGAGAGCGAGGCGGAACTTCGCCGGCTCATGACCTCGATCTCCGATTATCTGTGGAGCGCTGACGTCAACGCGAGGGGGCAGTGCCGCTATCGCTACTTCTCCCCGGTGGTGGAGAAGATCACCGGGCATCCGCCCGAGTTCTACCTCGACGGTCCGGAGCGATGGCTGGGAACGACTCACCCTGAGGACCGCCCTCGATTGGCGCACGCCACCAACAGGCTTCTGACCGGCCAGTCCGATCACGAGGAGGAAGAGTATCGCATCCTTCGGCCGGATGAGACAACGCGGTGGGTCCGGGACAGCGTGACGGTGACGCGGTTGGAGGAGGGGCGTTTCCGCCTGGATGGCGTGGTGAGTGACATTACGGAACGCAAGCGCGCCGAAGAGGCGTTGCGCGAGAGCGAAGAACGATTCCGTCGAGTGACCGAGAATGCCTACGATCTGATTGCCGGGTTGGATGGGCACGGGCAGCTCTTGTATGTCAGCCCCAGCTACAGGGATGTCTTGGGATACGATCCGAGCGAGCTGTGGGGCACCCTTTGCCTTGATCTCGTCCACCCGGATGACCGCAGCGTTGTCCTGGCAATGCAGGCGGCCTCGGCTGCGAACGCGGTCTTTCGCTTGCGGCACAAGAGTCAAGAGTGGCGGTGGTTCGAAGCGACCAGCAAGGACTTTTCGACAGCGAGCGGCGAGCGACACCAAGTCATCATCTCGAGAGACATCACGGAACGCCGACGCATCGAAGAGGCGCTGCGTGCCAGCGAGCAGAAGTATCGCGATTTGGTCGAAACGGCCCATGATGTCATCTGGTGCGTCGATGCCGCGGGACGCTTCACCTTCGTCAACCGCGCGGTCAGGGAGCAACTCGGCTATGAGCCGGAGGAGATAGTGGGACGCCCGTTCGCGGACTTCATCAGCGCCCGCCAGCGCGAGCGGGCCGTGGATCTCTTCACGCACGCTAAAGCAGGCTACAGCCGTTTGGGCTACGAGGTCGAGCTGCTGCGCAAGGACGGGGTGTCGGTCGTCGTCGACGTGAACGCCGTCGTTTTGCGCGACGAGTGCGGGAATGCCGTTGGCGCCAGCGGCACGTTTGTCGACGTCACCGACCGCAAGCGGGCAGAAGCGGTGCTGCGCCACAGTGAACAGCATTTTCGCTCGCTGATCGAAAACTCATTGGACCTGTTCTCGATTCTCGATGGCGATGGCACGATCCGCTACGCCAGCCTCTCCCAAGAACGGGCATCGGGATGGAAGCCGGAAGAATTCGTGGGCAAGAATGCTTCTGAGTTCGTTCATCCAGATGATTTGCCGAAGATGAAGCAGCTCTTGATCGAGGCCGTGCGCAATCGGAGGCACCCCGTGAGCGCGGAGTATCGCTGGCGGCATAAGGACGGTTCGTGGCGCATCGTTGAAAGCGCTGGTATCAACCTCTTGGACGATCCGGCGGTCGCGGGAATCCTGATGCAGACCCGCGACATCACCGAGCGCAAGCGGGCGGAACAGACGCTGTGTTAACCTCACTCCTGGCCCGTCGAATCCGATAGCCGAACGGCGTCAGTCCATCTCGAACGCGTTCTTCACGAGTTCGCAGCGCAGCTCACCCTCTTTCCACCAGACGCCGACTACGTCGAAGCGGGCATCGCGATTGTGGAGGTGGTTCTCGCTCAGGTAGTACTGCGCGGCACGCCGGATCTGGCGCTGCTTGCGTGGATCGACGGCTTCCAGCGGGCTGCCGAATCCGAGCTGGGTGCGCGTCTTCACTTCCACGAAGACGACGGTCCGGCGATCGAGGGCGATGAGATCGACTTCACCGGCACGGCAGCGGTAGTTGCGCAGCAGGATGGTGTAGCGCTGGCGCCGCAGGTACTTCTCCGCCGCGCGTTCGCCATCCGTCCCGAGCAGTTGCCGCTCGTGCGCCATCCGTTCTGGTGTCTATGATGCTGTATGTGCCAAGTCAACAGCTTATGGATACGACCAGTGAAACGGCAGTCGAAGGTGGAACGTTGAAAGCGCTGCGCCAGACTCAGGTTCACCGAAGACTCTGGCCTTCAGCTCGTCGCTTTTGCCTTTCTGCTCGGCTTGGAATGCTCTCCCTGGAATTGAAGCCACGCTGCCCTTGTGTTAAGCGCACTCCATGGCCATCAGCCGTGAGGTCGTTCGACGCATCGCGACGCTGGCTCGCTTGGAACTGGGCGAGGAGGACGAAGTTGCGTTCACCGAACATCTCGACCACATCCTGCAATACTTCAGCAAGCTGGATGGGCTGGACACGCAGAACGTCGAACCGACGGCCCACGTGGTGGACATGGCGGAGGCGTACCGCGACGACGTCGTCACCAATCCTCCGGCACCGGAAGCGCTGCGCGCCAATGCACCGGCACGCGACGGAGACTTCTTCAAGGTGCCTAAGATCATCGAGTAATCAGACTCCGCGGGGACACTTTGAGATCGGACGGTAACGCGTGGACCTGACTCGTCTCACCATTGAAGAAGCCGCCGCGTTGCTGGCAAAGAAAGAGATCAGCTCGGTGGAGCTGACGGGCGCGGCCGTGGAACGCATTCGCGCCACCGACACGGAGATACATTCGTTCCTCACGGTGACCGAAGACGTGGCGCTGGCGCAGGCGCAGGCCGCCGATGCGCGCCGGGCACGTGGCGAAACGGGTCCGCTGCTGGGCGTCCCGGTCGGCATCAAGGACGTGATCTTGACCAAGGGGATCCGGACGACGGCCGGGTCGAAAATCCTTGAACACTTTGTGGCACCGTATGACGCCACCGTCACGCGGAAGCTGCTGGACGCCGGCGCCGTGTGCGTCGGCAAGACCAACTGCGACGAGTTCGCCATGGGATCCTCGACGGAGAACTCGGGCTTCGTGGTCACGCGGAATCCCTGGGACCGGAGTCGTGTCCCGGGAGGCTCGTCGGGCGGGTCGGCGGCGGCCATTGCCGCCGCACAGTGTCAGGGAACGCTGGGCACCGATACCGGCGGCTCGGTCCGACAACCCGCTGCGTGCTGCGGCATCGTGGGTATGAAGCCAACATACGGCCGCGTCAGCCGGTACGGCGTTGTGGCGTACGCGTCGTCACTGGATCAAGTCGGGCCGATGGCACGCACCGTCACCGGGTGTGCGCACCTCCTCGCCGCCATCGCCGGACATGACCCGCACGACTCGACCTCGGTGCCGCGGCCCGTGCCTGACTATGTCAGCCTCCTGGCTGGCAGCATCAAGGGGCTGCGCGTCGGCATCCCGCGAGAGTATTTCGTCGAAGGGATGCAGGCCGACGTCGACCAGGCCGTCCGCAGCGCCGTCCGTGTCCTGGAAAGGCTCGGGGCGCAGGTCAGCGAGGTGTCGCTGCCGCACACCGAGTACGCCGTTCCGACGTACTATTTGATCGCCACCGCCGAGGCCAGCTCAAACTTGGCGCGTTACGACGGCATCAGGTATGGCCTGCGGCTTGGCGAGCAGGAGGCGCTGCTCAAGATGTATCAGCGTACGCGGGCCGGTGGCTTCGGCACCGAGGTAAAGCGCCGCATCATGTTGGGGACCTACGCGCTGTCAGCGGGGTATTACGATGCGTACTATCTCAAGGCGCAGAAGGTGCGGACGCTGATCCGGCGCGACTTCGAGCAAGTGTTCAGCACGCAAGACGTCATCGTCACCCCAACGGCGCCGACCACCGCCTTTCGGATCGGAGAAAAGACGAGCGATCCCTTGCAGATGTACCTGTCGGATATCTTCACCATCTCCATCAACCTGGCCGGGCTGCCGGGCCTGTCGCTGCCGTGCGGTTTCGACCGCAACGGCCTGCCCATCGGCTTGCAGGTCGTCGGACGGCCATTCGAAGAGGAGAAGGTCTTCCAGGCCGCCTATGCCTACGAGCAGGCGACAGAGTGGCATGAAAAGACAGTCGATGAATGATAAGTCGATAGTCAATAGTGAAGAATCGTGCAGGAACTATTACCTGCAAGCCATAAGCCATAAGTTATAAGCTGTACTATGTCATCCTACGAAACGATCATCGGATTGGAGGTGCATGCGGAGCTGCTGACGCAGTCGAAAGTCTTCTGCGCCTGCTCCACGCAGTTCGGTGCACCGCCGAACCAGAATACCTGTCCGGTATGCTTGGCCATGCCCGGAGCCCTGCCGGTGCTCAATCGCCGCGTCGTCGAGTTTGGCATCCGCGCCGGGCTCGCGGCCAACTGTCAGATTGCGAGCCACAGCCGCTGGGCGCGCAAGAACTACTTCTATCCCGACCTGCCCAAGGGCTACCAGATCAGCCAGTACGAGCTGCCGCTGTGTCTCAACGGCTTCATTGATATCGAGGACAACGGCGAATCCAAACGGGTGCGGCTGACGCGCATTC
Organism: Candidatus Binatia bacterium; assembly: GCA_036382395.1. Classification (NCBI taxonomy): domain Bacteria; phylum Candidatus Binatota; class Binatia (SeqCode); species Binatia bacterium. The sequence goes on from DASVHW010000414.1 coordinate 19,703, forward strand.
ACATGGAAGAGGACACCGGCAAGAATATCCACGATGCCCACGGGGACGCCAGCTTGGTCGACTTCAACCGCTGCGGGGTACCGCTGCTGGAGATCGTCAGCGAGCCCGAGATCCGCTCGCCGCAAGAGGCCAGTGCGTATCTCCGCAAGCTGCGCGCCATCCTGCAGTACCTGGAGATCTGCGACGGCAACATGGAAGAGGGCAGCTTCCGTTGCGACGCCAACGTCTCCATCCGCCCCCGCGGCTCGACCCCATTGGGTACGAAAGTGGAGATCAAGAACATGAACTCCTTCCGTGCCGTGGAGCGCGCCATAGAGTACGAGATCAAGCGGCAAACCGAGGTGCTCGGCGGGGGAGGACGCCTGGTGCAGGAAACGCGGCTGTGGGACCCGGACCGCGAGCTGACCCGGTCCATGCGCTCGAAAGAGTCTGCCGACGACTACCGTTACTTCCCCGAGCCCGATCTGTTGCCGCTGCTGGTCAGTGACGCGTGGATTGAAGAGGTGCGGCGACACCTGCCGGAGCTTCCGGACGCGCGGCGCCAGCGCGTTGTGCGGGAGTACGGTCTCCCCGAGTACGACGCGTTGGTGCTGACGCTGCGCAAGGACGTCGCCGACTACTACGAGGCGGCGGTGCGCCAGTACCGCAATCCAAAGGCGCTGAGCAACTGGGTCATGGGCGACCTCCTCCGCATCATCAGGGAGCGCAAGCTGGACAACGCATTGGTCATTCATGACTGGCCCGTACCGCCGGAGCGGCTGGCGGCCATGGTGGAGCTCATCGACAGCGGTGAGATCAGCGGCAAGATCGCCAAGGCGGTGTTCGACGAAATGGTGAACACCGGCAAGACCGCGGTACAGATCGTGGCGGAGCAAGGCCTGACGCAGATCTCCGACGAAGGTCCCATCCTCAACGCTATCGATAGCGTCATCGCCGCCCACGCCGACAAGGTCGCCCAGTACCGCAGCGGCAAGGACAAGCTGTTTGGATTTTTCGTCGGCCAAGTGATGAAGGCGACGCAGGGAAAAGCCAATCCGCAGAAAGTCAACGACCTGTTACGGGAGAAACTCGACAGGTAAAGGATGCCCGATCCCGATTCAGGGACAGCCGATCATCGCCGCCCGAGAGTTCGGCTGCGACGTGGGCCGGCATGGGCAGTCGCGGTCGTTGGCGTCGCCGTCAGTCTGGCCGTCGGTCTCCCGGGCCACGTGGCTCATGCTGAGGCGTTGTCCCCGCGCATCGCCAACTACAAGATCGAGGCGCAGTACGACGCCGAGACGCACACCGTCACCGGCCGCGAGATTCTGACTTGGCACAACACCACGCTCGAGGCCGCAGCCGATCTGTACTTCCATCTCTACCTCAACGCTTTCGCCAATAACCGCTCTTCCTTCGTGCGTGAGGCCGGGGAGATGTGGGTGGATTGGTTGAAACTCCATCCGCACGGATGGGGCTACATCGAGGTCAAGGCGCTGCGCATCGGTGGCGCAGATGTCGTGAACCGCATGCGCTTCGTGCATCCGGACGACGATAACATCAACGACCGCACCGTCGTTCGGGTGCCGCTCGAGCGGCCGGTGCCTCCGGGTGAGACGGTAGAGGTTGAGGTGGAGTTCGTCGCCAAACTACCGAAGCTTGTCGCGCGCTCGGGCTACGCGGGGCCGTTTGCCTTCGTAGCGCAGTGGTTTCCAAAAATCGGCGTGTACAGGGATGGCCAGTGGAACTGCCACCAGTATCATCTCACCACCGAATTCTTCGCCGACTTCGGCGCCTACGATGTGAGCCTCACTGTCCCACGCCATGCCGTAGTCGGGGCGACGGGTGTGTTGCGGGAGTCGCACGAGGACGGCGCCAGCAAGACGCTGCGTTTCGTTGCGGAGGACGTGCACGATTTTGCCTGGACCATCGATCCCCGCTTCCAGGTGATTGAAAGGACGCTGGGTGATACGGCTATTCGCCTGCTCGTGCAGCCGAGGCATCTGGCTCAGGCGGATCGCTACCTGCAAGCAGCGCGGTCTGCGCTCGACTGGTACCAGCGATGGCTCGGACGATATCCCTACTCACAGCTGACCCTTGTCGATCCCGGGCCGGGCGGCGGCGGTGCGGGCGGGATGGAGTACCCGACGCTGATCACCCTGGGCACTGCGTGGTGGATGCCGCAACGGGTCCGCCTCCCGGAGTTCATCACCGTGCACGAGTTCGGACACCAATACTGGTACGGCATGGTGGCAAACAACGAGGCGGAGGAGGCCTGGCTGGACGAGGGGATCAATTCGTACGTCGAGGGACGCATCATGGATACGGTCTACGGTCCCGGGAGTTACCTCGACCTCTTCGGATTGCGCTTCGACAGTTCGGCCATGCGTCGGCTGCAATACGTGCGAGCAGCACAGCACGACCCGGTGACGCGGCGGGCGTGGGAGTTCCTCGATCGGTCCAGCTATGGCGCCATTTCCTACAGCAAGACGGCCCTGATGCTTGACACCTTAGCGGTATATGTCGGTGACGAAGGGCTGCGCCAGGCGCTGGCGGCGTACTTCCAACGCTGGCGGTTTCGACATCCACGCGGCGAAGATTTCGTTGCGAGCATGAATGAAAGCCTCGGCCAGGATCTCAGCTGGTACTTTGATCAGGTGCTGCCCGGCACCGGCGTGGTCGATTATGCCGTAACGCAGGTCAACGCCGAGGAGTTGCACGCACCCGCCGGCTACACCGTTTCGGGCGCAGAGATTGGAGAGGAAGTGCTGCCGCAGGAGCCCCAGGGGAAGCAATACCACAACGAGGTCGTGGTGGAGCGCCTGGGATCAGTCTCTCTGCCGGTCGAGGTGCACATAACATTCGACGATGGGGGCGTAACCAAAGAGCATTGGGATGGGCGCGACCGCTGGAAACGCTTCGAGTACACCGGCAAACAGCGGGTCGAGTGGGCGGCGGTGGACGCGCTCCCACTGGACGTGAATGTCGTGAACAACTCCCGCATGCGTGCCGGGGGCACCCGTGGCCTGGTGCGGATCGCCGGGCGCTGGGGCTTTTGGTTCCAGAATCTGATGTACTTTCTTACGGGACTATAAGCGATGGGCCGCGCGTATCTGTCGGGCTTTCGCGCCGCGCTGCGCCGTTGGCCGGTGGTGCTGGTTCTCTTTCTGGCAGGCCTGGCCTCTGGGCTGGGCTTTACCGCCGTCACCTGGTCGTGGCTGTCGCGGTCGCTCGATAAGTCATTCGCGACCCGGTCGCTGCTCACGGATTTGGACATTCGGGTATTTACCGACTTGCTTGTTCATCATGGCGAGAGTCTGCAGATGCTACTCGTTGCAGGAATGATTCTGCTGGCATTCTTCGTACCGCTCGGGGTGTGGTTGAACGCCGTCGCGGTCACCACGGTCGGTGAGGAGACCTCCCTGTCTGAATGTTTGGCCCGAAGCTTTCGCGCCTACCCAAGCTACATCGGTTTGTGGGCCCTGATGAGCGCCCTCTACGTGGCGACGGTGATGACGCTTTTCGTGGTAGGCCGAGGGCTCACACGGTGGGCGGCAGAAAGCCCTTCTGAGATGACGGCCTATTGGATCGTTGGGGCGTGCGGGCTGGCCGGCGTGGCCGTGGGCCTCTTCTTGGCCACGGTTCACGACCACGCTCGCATCCGCATCGCCACCAAGGGTGTTGGTCCCCTGCGTGCCTTCGGATGGGCCGTTGGCTTCGTCGGCCGCAGGGAAGGGCAGGCGCTGCCGCTGGTGCTGCTGCTCTTGATCACCAGCTTGATGATCTGGGTGGTGTACCGCAGCGTCGGCCTGCTGATAGCGACAGACTCGGCGTCGGGTGTGGCGCTGTCGTTGTTGTGGGGCGAACTGCTGTTGCTGGTGCGCATGTTTCTTCGCGTGTGGTGGTTTGCCGCGGAGACGTACCTGCAGCAGGTGAGGGAGAGAGCGGCGTACTAAGGGCAATGCCAGCGAGTTGAGGCTGGTCCACCCCAGCGGGCGCCGTTCGATACGGCCGCTGAGAAGATGCGGCCTACTCAGGGCGAGCGGTATCATTTTCTTATGGAAACAGGCTTTCCCCCCCCGCTCACCCTGAGAGTAGGCGCCATCTCTTCCGGCGCCGTATCGAAGGGTGCCCGCCTGGCAGGAAGCCGCTTCACTCACTGGTGATTGGTACTGAGGGGGAGGGCGGCACCGGCCACTGGGGTCGATGTTCGCCGCGGTTAGCTTCGCCGCATTGTCGTTGCATAATGGCACTGGATACTGGAGAATGTTGTGATGTCCGCGGTTCACACTCGACGTTCCATGAAGCCATTTGCCACGGCGGGGGTGGTCGCCTGCCTGCTCGCTGTGGCAGGGGCCACATTCGCTGGCCCGGTGCCGAACATCCTTCTGCGCTCGTTTGCCTTTCCGGTCTCCTTCGGCAGCGGCTTGGCCGGCGATTTAGTGGTCCCGGCTGGCAGCTCCAGCAAACTGAGGTTCGACTCAGGGAAAGTGGCCATCGGTGAGTTGCCGGGGCCCATGGCGGAGCGGCCCAGCCCACGTCGCCGTGGCCGGAGCGGGCAGCGATTCAGCTGGCCACCGAGTGCGGGACCGCATGCCCGTTTGCTTCTCAACGGCGTGGTCGATGCAGAGGGAAGCCTGGTTACCAACAGCGGCAATCAGTTGGTGATCGATGCGGCCGTCTCACCCAGCACCGGCGCATCCAGTCCGCCGCCGTTTGTCTTTTCGTTCGATATCAATGGTGGTGTGACGTTCCTTGATGTGCCTGTGCCCTTGGAACAACGGCCTGACGTGCCCGTACGGGTGCAGATCCTGGGCATCACGTTGCTCGATCCGGACGGGCAGCCCTTCGCCGTGTTGGGCTTCGAATTGCCGCCACGTCCGCCGACGCCGGTGGCATCCTTGACGCCGACGCCAATCACGACGCCGGTGGCCGAAGGGCAGTGCTTCCGGGCAGCTAACTGCACCGGCCGCACATTCCCGGCATCCCAAGAGAACTGCTGTCGTTTGCTCGGCCACCCGGGGCGCGGTGTCATGGGAGTGGGCTCGTGGTGCCCGCCCGACCAGTTTGACCCGTCGACCGGGCAGTGCGCTGCCAACGCGTGCATCCCCTGCGAACCGAGTGGTCCAACGCCCACGCCAGCGCCTGGGCCGTGCGCGAATCTGACCACCTGCGGGGGACCGTGCCTGCTGACCTGTGCGGACGGCACCACGGTTGCGGGCCAGTGCGCTGCAGATCAAAGCGGCAGTTGCGGATGCTCGGCCGTGTGCGCGGCACCGACGCCCTGTGGCATCGGCGAATGCTTCGACACCATGATGTTCCGCTGTACCGGGCAGCCGTGTGACAGCAGTCTGCGTTGTCCGCTGCCGAATCAGTTCTGCGACGTGAGCGGCCGCCGCTGTCCGTGCCAACCACCCCCACCGCTGCCCCATGGTCACATCTGCTGCCAGTGTAAGGATCGGGTCCCGGCGTGCTTCGATTTCTCCTTCGTCGAGGTACAGCCGATTTGCCCGCCGGGGTGCGAAACCTTTCTCGGGCAGGAGTGCGACGCCGCCGCCGATGCCTGCGTGCCGCTGGCGCCGTGCACCTCGGACAAGGACTGCGACGACGGCAACCCCTGCACGATCGATGGCTGCACCGCCAGCGGCTGCGCCCACGATTGTGTGTGCGTCGGGCCGGGGGCGTGCGGTCCGGGCCCCGGCCTGAGGCCACACTAAGCGCTGCGTTCCGAGAGTCTTTCCCCCTGCGCACGTTCCCGCTAAGGTCACTCCAGCGAGGAGGAGATTCTGTGGCGGCAAAGAAGATCGCGGTGGGAATTGTCGGCGGCTCCGGGTACTCCGGTGGTGAACTGTTGCGGCTGCTGCTCGGGCATCCGCAGGCCGAGATCGCCTGGGTGACGTCCCGCGGTGACAAGCACCTCGAAACCATCCACCGCAATCTTCTGGGGTCCGGCCTGCGCTTCATCAGAGAGGAAGAAGCTTCGCCTTGCGACGTAGTGTTTCTCTGCATGCCGTCGCGCCAGTCGATGACCCGTGCCGAACACTACCTGGGGCAGGGGAGCAAGGTGATCGATCTCGGTTCCGATTTCCGGCTCAAGGACCCGGCGCTGTTCGAGCGTGTATATCGGGCGAAGCACACCAGTTGGGAGCTGGTCCGGCAGGCGCCATACGGCGCCACCGAGCTGCATCGTGCCGCCATTCGTTCGGCTCGTCTCGTCGCCAATCCGGGGTGCTTTGCCTACACCACCATCCTGGGTCTCGCGCCACTGGTGCGGGAAGGATGGATCGATCTCGATCGGATCATCGTCGACGCCCTGTCGGGAACGTCCGGGGCTGGGGCGGAGCCCAGCGTTCCCACGCATCACAGCGAGATCGGTGCTTCCACCTTTCCGTACAACGCCGTCGATCACCGGCACACGTACGAGATGGAGCAGGAGCTCACCGGTGTGGCGCGCGCCAAAGTCACCATTCACTTCACGCCGTACTACGCACCTTTCTCACGCGGTATCCTGGCGAGCTGTCACGGGTTCCTGAACCGCACGGTCTCGCGCAACGATGTGCTGGCGCTGTATCGTGACTTCTACCGCGGCGAGTACTTCGTGCGCCTCATTGATGTGGAAAAGGACCCAAAGGTAAGCTGGCAGTACCTGGCGTACCCGAGCGTCGCGTCCGTGGCCGGCTCCAACTTCGTGCAGATCGGGGCGGACGTCGATGAGCAGCGGGGTAGGGTGGTGGTCTTCTCGGTTCTCGACAACCTCGGCAAAGGCGCCGCCGGTTCAGCCATTCA
>DASVHW010000415.1 GCA_036382395.1 Candidatus Binatia bacterium
CGGTGGAACCGTGGCGGACTGGCTCACATCAAATATAAGTGCAGACAAAGCATGGGCCATCATCGACAAGGTATGGGATTATACCGGGGGATGGGACATGGACCTGGCCAGTATCCCTCCTGGTGGTGCTATGAGGACAAAATTAACATTGTGCTGGACCATGGGGGTTAAGATGAAATTGGCAGGGGTGGATTTGCCCGACGACTATACATCCCAGGCAGTTGAGGAAGAGGTTATGAAACCGGGAGACTACGACACCATCGCTGAGATAGGTTGGAAGAGGTTTATGTTCGAGGATTACCTGTACCGCATCATGGACATAACGCCGGAGGAGGTGGCCAACCTAATGGCGAATGCAGCACCGGGCTTCCTCAAGACGCTTGATAGGTGGAAGCGACGAGGAGTTGTCACCCTATATCCTGCCCACGGATTCCCTCTCCATCCCTTCTTCAGGTTTTCTATGGGCCGCTCTATGGTGAAATTCATCGAAGACCTGTACTACCACCCGAAGAAGGTGGAGCGGGCACTGAAGGTAGTCACCCGTGAGACGATTGAGCAAATAATCAATAGCTGCAAGATGTTAGGCACCAAGCTCGCTTTCATCGCCGAGGAGCGAGCCGAGGCCTCCTTCTTCTCCCTGCCGATGTTCGAGCGCTTCTGGTGGCCGTACACAATGGAAATAGTGGACGCCCTTTGGTCCGAAGGTATCGTTACCTGGTTCCACCTAGACCTGAACTGGGACAAGAATATTCCCTATTTCAAGCAACTGCCCCGCGGCTCGGCGATTCTTGCTCTGGATAGCAGCACCAATATCTTTGCCGCTAAAGAGGTGTTGCGAGGTCACTTGTGCCTGGCTGGCGACGTACATCCCGCATTGATGTCCTTGGGCAAGCCGGAAGAGGTGGAGGCCTACTGCAAGAGACTGATCGACGACGTCGGCGGCGATGGTGGGTTTATCCTGGGCACCGGCTGCGAGATGCCCACCGCCGTCAAACTCGATAACTGGAGGGCTATGGTCCAAACGGGCAGGACTTACGAGTTCTCTAAAAAATGAAATTTGCTGATCGTTTATCCACGGCGTATATGCGGGTCCGTCTGAGGTTTTTGGGATACGGCCGAGGGTGCGGGAATGTCTGATATTGGGTGAACATCCGTTTGTCCCCTGAGCAGCGGCGCAGGCGCCGGTTCTTGCGTTCACAAGCTCTTCCAACGTTGAGGAGGTTTCGAAGATCACGACAACCCACGGCGGTGAACTGGTTGCGCGAACCTTGGCGGCGGCCGGCGTCCGGCACGCGTTTGGCCTTCACGGTGGCCATCTCGATCCGATCCTGACCAGCATGGTGCGCCACGGCATCTCTCTGATCGACACCCGCCACGAGGCGGCGGCGGGGAATGCGGCGGAAGGTTACGCTCGCGCCACAGGCGGCCTCGGCGTCGCGTTCGCCACCGCCGGCCCCGGCTTCATGAACGTTTTTCCGGCGTTGGCGAACGCGTACGTGGACCGCATACCGATGCTGCTCCTGACCAGCTCGCCGCCACCGCGAGAGGCGGAGCTGAACGTGCTGCAGGGAGGCATCGATCAGATCGCTGCCGCGTCCGCCGTGACGCGGTGGGCGCACCGGGTCACGACGGCGTCGCGCATCCCCGACCTGGTTGCGCTCGCGATCCGACACGCGACGGCTGGGGTCCGCGGTCCGGTGGTTCTGGAGTTTCCCATCGACGTCCTTTCCCGTCCGGTCGACGAAGCGACCGCGAGCACGGCCACTCTGGTCGATATACAGCCGCCCGGCCCCTCGGCGCACGCCGTCGCCGTCGCCGCTGACCTGCTCGCGAGCGCGGAGCGTCCGCTGATCGTGATCGGCGGCGGCGCCGCCGTCTCGCCGGGCATGTCGGAGGCGCTGCGCGCGTTCGTTGAGCGAACGAAGATTCCCGTGGTCGTCTCCTCGTGGGGTCACGGCGTCCTGCCGTACGGCCATTCCTGCCTGCTGGGGGGTCCCGTGGAGTTCACGACGCTGGCGATGATTGGGCAGGTGCCCGACCTCATCATCCTCCTTGGTGCCCGGCGTGGCGTCATGCTCGGCGGTAGATCGACTTCGATGGTGCCAGCGTCGGCGCGCGTCGTGCACGTCGATATCGACGGGACCGAACCCGGGCGGATTGGGACGGTCGATCTCGCGGTCCGGTCAGATGCCGCCGAATTCGTTCGGGCACTGGCGACGAGTCGCAGCACTTGGCCGAATTGGGCCAAATGGAACGACGCCACGAAGGCCGCTCAGGGCGGGCACGCGTATCTCTACGCCGGCGACGACCCGATCGCCCCATCAGGCCGCATGCACCCGTACTTCGCGGCGAAGGCTGTAGTCGAGGCCTTGGACACGGAGACGATCGCCATCTACGACGGGGGAGAGCTAAGCGCGTGGATGTCGTTCTTTGCACGAGCCCACCGGCCGCGGTCATGGTTCGGGCTGGGGATGATGGGTGGGCTCGGCGTTGGCCCGGGCTTTGCGATCGGCGCGCAGGTTGCCAGGCCCGAGTCGCGTGTGGTCTTGTTGAGCGGCGACGGCGCCCTGGGATTCCATCTGCCGGAGTTCAACACCATGGTCCGACACAAGCTGCCGATCACGACGATCGTGTTCAACAACCAAGGGTGGGGCATGTCGCTGCACGGGCAGCAGGCGCTCTACGGAACGGAGACACGGGTCATCGTCGATCTGCCCGACACCCGCTACGACCAGATCGCAGCCGCATTCGGCTTGTACGCGGAGCGGGTCGAGCGGCCGGAGGAGATCGGTCCGGCGATGCGGCGAGCGTTTGATTCCGGCAAGCCGGCGTGTCTCGATCTCGCGATCGCACCTGAGATCGTGCACCCGATTATGCAGCAATTGAGCCAGGCGGTGCCGGAGGGACACACGCGCATCCCGTACTACGAAACGATCCCGCCCGGCGAGGCCTAGCCGCAATGCCAGTCAGTTAATTGAGGCCATCGGGGGAACGGCCCGCGTCTGGGCGGTGCCTTCTTGCGGTGATTGCTCATCTTGACTCACTACTGTCCGGCCAAAATGCGAACAAGGTCATACCACGGCGCCAAAAACGAGTTCGGCTCGATCGGCTGCCCGTTGATGTTGGTAAAGACCGGTGTCTCCGGGGTTTTGCTCCCGCGATCAACTCGCGGCTTGGGCGAACCAGTGAGGGTAGAAGCTCTTCGCCACGGCGTCGACGAGTTCGACGTAGAGACCGAACGGGGTCTCGTGGTAGGCGAAGGACCACATCTTGCCGTCGGCGTCGAGCCCGTGCGTGTGCAGAGGCAGGCCGAGCGCTTCGAGGCGGGCGGATTCGGCTTCCAGGTCGTCTGCCCACACGCCGATGTGGTGCCCTCTGAGGTCGCTGCCGGCCACCCAGAGGCTGCCTGGAGCTTCCTGGATCAGCTCGACGTGTACAGGCAAGGTGGAGTAGGTGAGGGATAGCTGCGGGATTTCCAAGATGCCGTCGCGCGTCCGCACCATGGCGCCGGGATAGTCCATTACGGGCGCCCACCTGATGCCCATTGCCTCACCGAGGACGGCCATCGCCCGATCGAGGTCACGAACGACGTACCCCGTGTGGTAGGCGCGGGCCGTGGGCCCCATAGTTGCGGCCAACAGGCCGAGCGAATCGGTTTCGTGTCTCGCGTCCATGATCGATGCGGCACTCTTCTCGCTTCAACGCTTCGTGGAGGGCCGGCCGGTGAGCGCGTCGAACTGCTGCTCGCCGTATATTTGCCTGCACAGACTGGAGAAGTCGTCGTGGTCGGAGACCGACAAGCCGCCGCACACGTTGTAGACCTGCCCGGTGACCCAGCGTGACAGGCTGCTGACGAGATAGAGAACGCTGTCCCCGATCTCCTCGGCGTCACCCGGACGGCCGAGTAACGTCCGGGAAACCACAGCCTTGAGCAACTGCTCATCAAGCGCCAGCGTCACGCCTTCGCTCATGACGAGCCCGGGCCGAATGCCGTTCACCCGGATGCCGAACGGGGCAAGCTCCTGCGCGGCGCAACGCACCAAGGCATCGAGGCCGGCCTTGGTCACGGTGTAGGGGGCCATGTAGAGCGCGGGACGGATCGCCGATTGCGAAGAGATGGCCACGATCGCGCCACCGCCGGAGTCCTTCATGGCTAGCGCGGCGTGCTTGATCGTCATGGCCGAGCCGACCACGTTGACGTCGAAGGAGTGGCGCCAGGAGTCGGGAGTCTGGGCGAGGATCGGGCCGGGGCTGCCGGAGCCTGCGTTGGCGACGGCGATGTCGAGATGGCCGGTTTTGTCGGCGGCCGCCTTGATGGCGGCGGCGACGTCATCCTCCACGGTCACGTCGCAGCAGATCCAGCGGATCTCGGCGCCCGTGCCGACGTCGGTTTCGAGCGCTCGCGCGGCCGTCTCGAGCACGTCCTTGCGTCGCGCTGCGATGGTCACCGTTGCGCCCGCTTGGAGCAAGCGGCGGGTGATGCCCAAGCCGATCCCGGTTCCGCCTCCGGTGACGAGCGCGGTCTGCCCACTCAGGGCCACGTTGATGCTCACCGTCTCCTACCTCTCGCTGGCGTCTGTCCTCTCCACTACGGGCAACGCATCCGGGGACGAACCGACGGTTGGCGCTACTTTCCAAATCGGGTTAGCGAGGTCGATTCGAACATCTTTGGGTTGATCGGGAGGCGGCGCACGGAGGCCGTGCCCACGTGCAGCCGTGGCCCCGCGCAGCTGGCCCGGTTGAACTTCAGGGCCTCCACGCAGAAGTATGCTGATGGGCCGTACCAGAGCCATTCCTGTGCTCCCGGCGGCCCCGCGAGATGGTTGCGTTCCAGCGTCACCGCATAATTCTGGAGGAGTTCGCCGTTCCACGAATACTTGCGGTTGTACACGCCCCCCCACATCTCCTGGTCGATCCACAATTCGATCTTGCCGTACAGGTAATACTTGTCGTGAGGCTCCGCCTCGATGACCCACACCTTCCGCTTGATGAACACCGGGTCCGTCGGCGCCCACGCCAGCCCGGTCCAGCCAGGCGTCCGGTACCCCACAGTCGGTGACTCCGGCTCGGGCACCATCAGCCAGCCACCATCCTTATACGGAACTGGTTGCGGCATGTCCGTTGGCAAGGTTGCTGGATCGGCGAAGGCCAGAGCCTCGCGTTGCCCAACGAACTTCCACGTGAAGTCTTCGACCTTGCCGTCGAAGAACCCGCCGTCGTCCTGTGAAATGTCGGAGCCGTAAGTGCCGTCCGACCGGTTTGCCGGGCTTACCGCGCGTACGCGGCGAAGAGCGGGCACGTACGCCCAGAGGGAGTCGCGTTTGTCGCTGTCGCGATAGCGCCAGGCCAGGGCAGCGGTACCATTGAGATCGGCCGGTGACGAGGCCACCGATAGCAGCTGCTCGGAGAGGTTCATTGGATTCTCCTTGGGCGTGAGTCGGGGGCCTTGGCCGTCATAGAAGAGGAAAGTGACGTCCTGAATCGTCTCACGGTCCAGGCTTTTGGGATTGAGTATCGCGATGTACGAGCTGTAGGAGGAATTGCCCGAGTTCCGCCAGTTGATCTGATTGTTCCACACGATCTTCGTCCCTGCCTTGGGATCGTTCGGATCGACGTGCGGGAACGGTATGCCGTAGAGGAAGCCGGGCTGCTTCCCGGTCCGCTTGTCGACAATCCCGCCGCGCTCGTCTACGTCCAGGTACTTGGCGTTCTCCACGCTGGTGGCCTCGAAATCGGGGTCCCAATGGTAGCGCTCCGTTGGGGCAGGTGCGATCTTGTTGCGGTACTCGCCACGCTCGTAATGCCTGAGAATCTCCGGTGGCAGCAGATCCTTGGCAAGCTGCCAGTTGCTTTGATCGAGAACGTCGCCGGCCTTGAGACCGGGAGCGACTTCCTCCGTGCTGCCGGCGAACAGTGGGGATGATCCGACCAGCGTCGCTGCGATTACGCAGCAGACGCCTCCCGCGAACGATAGACGCATAGCTGACCTCCCGCTTTTCAGCCTCCCGCTAGGCCATCCATTTCCATAAATCAAAGACTAAACATTGATCGCATCCATAGAGGCTTTGCATGGAGGTCATAACAGGTCAGCGTCCCTCGTAGCGTGGGGGGCGCTTCTGAGCGAAGGCCGTCATCCCTTCCTTGAAGTCCTTGCTCCGCGCGGTGAGCTCCAAGGCGAGAGCCTCGTTGCTGAGGGCATCGCTGAGATCCACATCGAGCGCCCGGTGCATGAGCCACTTGGTGAGGCCCAGTGCGATGGTGGCCGCACCCGCCAACTCGGTCACCAGCGCCTCGGTGGCGGGCTCGAGGTCGGCATCGGGCACGGCTGCATGGACGAGGCCCCACTCGGCCGCCCGCCGGCCGTCGATCTCACGGCCGAGCAAGAGGACCTCCTTGGCACGGGTCAGGCCGACTAGACGATGAAGCAAATACGTGCCGCCGCTGTCGGGGGTGAATCCGCGTTTGACGAAAGGCTCGACGAAACGGGCGGTCTCCGAGGCAATGGTGAAGTCTGAAGCAAGCGCGAGATGACAGCCGAGCCCGCTGGCCCAGCCGCGCACGCTGCAGACGATCGGCACTTGGACGTTGAGCATGGCGGAGATCAGGCGGTTTGCCCCGCGCGGCATCCGTCGCTGGATGTCCCCAGCGCGGGGCTTTTTGTCGCTCTCGGCGTTGACGGCTACGAGATCCATGCCGGCGCAAAAGTGCTCGCCTTCGCCGCTCAGCGCGATCACGCGCACGTCCTCATTGTCGGGGGCGTTCTCGATCCAGCCGATGAGCTGGACCAGCATGTCCCGCGTCATCGAGTTCCGCTTGTCCGGTCTTTGCAGGCGGATGCGGAGCACCGGCCCGTCCTGCTGGACACCGAGTTCGGGTATGGGTTCAGTCATCGGACTCCCTTGCTTGATCGACTGACACCGTGTCTGTCGTCGGATCCGTCTGAAAAAGTGCCCGGACGCCCTCCTCACTGACCTTCATCGACGCCGTCCGTGGGAGTCTCTCCACCACGCGAATCTCCTTCGGAACTTGGTAGGTGACGAGATGCTCGCGGGCAAACGCACGAAGCTGCTCGCCGTCGATCGGCGGGGCGCCCTCGTGGAGCTCCACGGCCGCCACCGGAACTTGCCCGAGGCGCGCATCGGCCAAGCCCACGACCGAGGCCTCACGGACGGACGGATGCATGTGGAGCACGCCGACCACCTCGGTGGGCGAGACCTTGAAGCCGCCGCGATTGATCACGTTGTCCGCGCGCCCTTTGATCCAGACGAATCCATCCTCGTCGATCGCCGCGAGGTCCGTCGTGCGTACCCAACCCGATCCGCTGCCGAGCTGCGCCGAGCGTGCCTCCAGCAATCCCGTCGATCCCGCCGGCAGCTCGCGACCGTCATCGGAGTGTACCACGCGCAACTGGCAGCCCGGGTGCGCGCGACCGGCGCTGCCGCGTTTGGTGCGCGCCCAGCGACGATGGTCCTCGATGGTCCACCCCGCGACACCGCCGGCGAACTCCGTGGCGCCGTACGACACCAGCACCGGTATGCCGTACTTCTCCTCGAAGGCGAGTGCCGTCTCGGGTGGCAAAGGCGCCGTGCCCGAGAGGACCGCTTTGATGCTGGAGAGTTCCTGGCGAGCGATGTCGGCGTCGAGCACCATGCGGAGCGCCGCCGGCACGAGGCTGACGGTCTTCGGGCGATGCCGTTTGACCAACTCCAGCCACGGAAGGACGCGGAACCGCTCCAGCAGTGCGATCGGTCGTCCGTCGGTGACACACTGCAGCGTGCGCCACAGCCCGCCGACGTGCACCAGCGGAGCGCTGATGATGGCGACCCCGTGACGCAGCGTCGCGGGCTCGTCATCGCCCTTGCGCCGCTCGTAGTGCGCCGCGCCAGCGAAGGACCGCTCCAGCGCGTCGTAGCTGAGCTTGACGCGCTTCGGCGGACCGGTGGTGCCGCTGGTCAGCATCTCCACGGCGATACCCGGAAGCAGCTCGTGGTGCGGGCCGTCGCCCAGCTGCTCGAGTCCCCGCACCGGCACCACGGGTGGTCCGGCGCCATCGCTGAGCGCCAGACCGACGCTGCCCGTCCTGATGGCGGCGCCGCGCAGCTCCGGCCGCTCCCACTCGTCGCGCCACGCGACGATCGCCTGCAGCCGGAGCGCACGCACATCGTCGGCGAGCTTCGCGTCGCCTTGGTGCGGGTTGACGGTGATCACACACCGTCGGGTGGCGAGCACGGCGAGCAATGCGCCCACCAGGCACGGCCGGTTGCGCAGCAGCAAACCGATGGGTGTGCCTGGGCCCAGACCGGCACCGTCCAGCGCCTGGTCGACGGCGTCGACAATTGCGGTCAACGCTCCCCACGAGTGCCACACACCTTCAAACTCGACGGCGCCTGCGGCCGGATTGATACGCAGCACGTCGCGGATTCGCTCGGAGATGTCCCTCGGCACCGGCAACCCCTCCAAGATTGCTATGCCTCCCCGACGCGTCGTGCGTCGGCGGCGAAGCGATCGGCAAGCATTTCCAGCAAGCCCTGTAGATCGGTTGCGCCGCCGGGCGGGTCGGGGAGCCGCACCGGACCGTGCTGCCGGCTCGGAAGCAGAATCGTGGCATGGCCGGGCGTGGTGACCTCGCCGCGCTGGTTCTGGCCCCACAGGTCGAGATCCACGGCGGGGCGGTCGCCTGCCGCGAGATACCTCCGCGTGACTCGTCCGCGCATCCAGTGCGTGTCACCGACGAAGTTGAAGGCTCGAAACTGACAGTCGAGTTTCCACAACCACGCGTCGTCTCCCATCCAGTCCGTGCACAAGTGAATCAGCCAGGTCTCGCGCATGCGGCCGTAATCGTAGGTGGTCGGGTTGCCGGCCTTGCGCGCGTACGCCGGGTCCCAGTGGCAACGCTGCATCGCGTCGGGGACATTCAGCTCGTCGCGGTGATAGAAGCGCGGGAGGCGCTGGCGGTTCTTGTACGCCAGGCGCAGCGCTCCGACGCCGTAGAGGCCCATGCCGACGCCCACGTGCCAGCAGATGATGTCGGTCACGGTGAGTGGCCCTTTGACCAGCGGGCCCACCTCGTCACCCTCGTTCACCTCCTCCCAGAAGCGGGGCTCGGCGCCGCGCGGTCTCTCGCGCGCGTACTGCGCGTCGATCGCGGCGAGCTGCTCGTCGGTGTAGGGCTCGATCGTGATGGAGCGGGACTCGCCCCGCTCCTGCGCCTTCTCGCGCTCGGTGCGGATCATGAGCCGGTACTGCGCCGACAGCAAGGCTTGCTGGTCGTCGCGAAACACCTGGGCGGTCCACTCGTGCACCGCGCGTTCGGCGAACTGGCTTTTCTTATCGAGCACGGCGACCAAGGCGTTTCGCCGGTATACCCGTCGGTTGGCGTGCAGGGGCCGCCACCACTCGCGGGCGCTTCCGGAGTAGAACGCGTGCACGCCGCCCAACGGATCGCCGCGCATCAGTTGCTTGGTCTCGGGCGTCAACTCCGACCCTTCATCGATGCCGATGAGCGTGTCGCCGCCGACCATCGCGGGCGGGGCGATCGGCGCGCCCCAACGGGTCCGTGCCGCGTATTCGGGATCGCACCACAAGGGGTTGTCGTCGCCGATGGCGCGCGCGAAGATCCGGAAGGCGTCGGCATTCGGGCACTCGTAGTGTGGTGGTTGAGGATGGGCGACCGGCACCGCAATGCGTTGCCGCAATCGCGCGATGCCTTCGTCCGTGATTCTCGCAGCGTCACTCCTGGCCATTGATCCTCCCACAGGGGTCGATCGCCCTGTATCCCGGCGCATGAGCCGGCTTAGTCGACAATCCCCGCGTCACGCAACTCCTGGATCCGCGGCGTGGTGTAGCCAACGTCGCGCAAGATCGTCTCGGTGAACTCTCCGAGCTGTGGGTCGACGTTGCGAATGGTGCCCGGCGTATCCGACATGTGGACCAGGATACCCGTCTGATCGACCTTGCCGCGAATCGGATGCGCCACTTCCTGAATCATGCCGCGCTGCCGGAGGTGAGGATCGGAGACCAGTTCGGCAATCGAATACACCGGGGCGGTGCACGTGTCGGCGTGCATCAGCAATGAGACCCACTCGGCGCGGGTCTTGCTCCGGAAGGTCTGGCGAAATCGCCTGAACATGTCATCGCGTCTCTCGCCCTCAGCGTACTGATGCGGGATGAGATCTTCCAAGCCGATGAGACGGCACAGGTTCTGGTAAAACCAGGGCTCGATGGCGCCCACGCTGACGTACTTTCCGTCCTTGGTCTCGTAGAGGTTGTACCAGGGATACTGGCCGGTGAGCAACGTCGCTCCTCGTCCCGGTTCGACGCCCGTGCTGAGGTACTCGTCGACCGCAACGGACATCATGTTGACGATGCCATCGGTGGCCGCGACGTCGAGAAACTGGCCGCGCCCGGTGTGCCGTCTGGCGACGATGGCCGCCAGGATGGCGATCGCGGCGTGCATGCCGCCACCGGCGCTGTCGGCCGCCGTCGCGCCAGGGATCACCGGTGGCCCGTCCATTGCGCCCGTCATGCCCACCGTGCCGCCAATCGACTGATAGTTGATGTCATGGCCGACCACGTCGCGGTACGGTCCGCTGGCGCCATAGCCAGTGAGGCAGCAGTACACAAGGCGGGGGTTCGCTTGTCGCAGGGCGTCGTAATGCACGCCCAGCCGTTCCGCGGCGGCGGGGCGGAGCCCGACCATGACGACGTCGGCTCGCTCCGCAAGCCGGCAGAAGACCTCAAGCCCTGGTGTGCTCTTGAGGTCGAGGCCGAGCACCTTCGTGTTGCGTCGCATCCCGTACGCCCAGAACGGCGCTTTCCACTGGGTCCGGCCGCGCTTCGCCATCACCGACGCCGCTTCGACAATGCGAACGACCTCCGCCCCAAGATCGGCCAGGATCTTGACGCAGTGGGCGCCCGGACCGACGTTGGTCAGGTCGACTACCTTGAGACCTTCCAGGGCCGCGCTCATCGCTTCACTCCCGGCTGACTATGGCCGGTGCAGCTCCTCGATCGACCGCCGCAGCCAGCCCTCGTCCCGTTGCAGCTCCGGTGCGCCGTCGATGAGGAAGGTGGAAAAGAGCCCCTGGCAGCGCTCCTTCACCTTCGACGTGAACTCGTCGCCAACCGCGACGATGGCGAACTCCTCCATCATCTCGTCGCTGATCAGTCGCGGCATTTCCCGCCACTTGCCTTCGAGCGAGAGCTGATGGAGCTGCATCCCCAGATCCGCCCAACCGTGGAACTTCAGCACCGAATGATAGGTCCGGGTGGAGGAGTAGAACGCGATGCGCTGCTTGACCGCTGCTTTCGCGGCCGCCAGTCCCTCCTGGCTGCGGCTGACGGCCAGAAACGGGCAGCCGACGACGTCGATGTTCCCAGGTTGGCGGCCGGCTTTCGCGCTGCCTTCGGCGATTGCTGGCAGGACCACGTCGCGCGTGTACCGAAAGGTGCAAAGCGGATGCAAGCGGATACCGTCGCACAACTCGCCGCCCAGACGGCACATGTACGGATTGACGGCCGCGAGGTAGATGGGGATGTGGGGATGCTCGATCGGCCCTGGATTGAAGAACGGCGTCATCATGCTGAACTGATAGTGCTTGCCGGTAAAATATGTCGGCTTCTTCGGGTCCTGGAAGCTCGCGAACATCGCCTTGAGACAGAGGAGGTAATCGCGCATGCGCGGGCCCGGCGGTGCGGTCCAGGGAGCGGCGTAGCGGCGCTCGTTGTGGCCCTTCACCTGCGTTCCCAGTCCCAACTGAAATCGTCCGCCGGAAAGCGCCTGTAGATCCCAGGCGACCTGTGCGGTTACCAGCGGGCTGCGCGGGAACGCAATGGCCACGTTGGTCGCGAGGCTGATGCGCCGGGTATGCTCGGCCGCGATCGCCAGCGGCACGAAGGGATCATGACCGGCCTCCGGTGTCGTGGCGCCGTCGAAGCCTAACTCCTCCACCTTGCGGGCCGCCGCCGCAATGGCGTCAACACGCATTCCGCCCGCGACCGTTCCGGCGTACTGCGCCGTGTCCGGGCTCAACATCGTTGTTTCAACTCGCATCGTCTCCTCTGTATCTTGCCGGTTGGGTTTCGTTTGGCATTCCGTCTATCCCAGCGACACGGACACTTGCAACACCGGCCCCGGAGTGCAAAGGAAGACGCCGGTTCTTGCGTGCCGCCCCTTTAGACTATGGACGCCAGTCTCACTGAGGAACAAGAAGCACTGCGCGACAGCGTCGCGCGACTGGCCGCGGATCTCGCTCCGCAGTCGCCGGCGCAGCTGCCGCCGGAGGGTTCGGGGAGAACCGAGTGGGCACAGCTCGGCCAGATGGGTCTGCTGGGAATGCGGATTCCGGAGTCTGCCGGAGGAATGCCGTTTTCGGGAGTCGAGGCTGTTCTGGCTGCTGAGGAACTCGGCAAGCGATTGGTACCGTTACCATTCATCGGTTCGGCAATTTGCTCGAGCGACCTGCTGGCCGCTGCCGGGGCGTCCACCGAGTTGCTGGAGTCGCTTGCCAGTGGGCGCGTGCGCTTGGCGCCCGTCCTCGACCCCACGCTCGCGCGGCTCGCGTTTCGAGGCGAGCCGGGTGTGGCGTGGGAAGCGAGAGGAGCGGACGCGGGGTTGGTCATCGACCGTGACTCGATGCGATTGGCGGCAGTGCGCCCGCAGGTGGTGCGCCTCAACGCCGTCGATCTGACGCGTGAGCTTCGCGTGGTGAATGCGGCGGCCGAGGCGGTGGACATTGGGGATCTGGGAGCAGCGCTGCCGGCGGACGCCGTGGACCGAGCGCTGGCCCTGACACTGGCGGCCATTTGCGGCGACCTCGTCGGCGTGATGCAGGCGGCCCTCGATCTCTCGGTGGCATACGTGTCCACTCGCGTGCAGTTCGGTGTGCCTGTGGGAACGTTCCAGGCGGTGCAGCACATGGCCGCGGAAGCGCAGGTGTCGGTCGAGGCCGCCCGTGGGCTGGCGTGGTACGCCGGATGGGCGGTCGAAGAGCTGGACGCGCCGGAGGCCTTACTCGCGGCGCGCACGGCAAAAGCCTATTGCTCGGAGCACGCGCGCGAGGTGACCGAGACGGCGCTGCAGTTGCACGGCGGCGTCGGCTTCACCTGGGAACACATGACTCACCTGCTCGTGCGGCGCGCGCTGATCGGCCGCCAAACACTGGGTGACGAGCACGCGCAACTCGACGCGATCGCCTCGTTCCGGTCGGTCGCACCGTTGTGAGCCGAGGGAGCACGGATGGATTTTCGCGATAGCCAGGAAGAGCGCGACTTCCGCATCCAGTTCCGGAGCTGGCTTGCCGAGCATGCCGCGCGCGAGCCGATTCCCGTGGGACCGGACTCGCGCGCGGCGTTCCTCTTTGCCTGGCACCGCCAGCTGTACACCGCCGGGTACGTGGGCCTGTCCTTTCCCGTCGACTCTGGAGGGCGGGGGCTGCCGGCCACCTACGAGGCCATCTTCAACGATGAGCTCGGAGCCGCGGGGGCTCCTTCAGGTCCGGCGTTCGGCCACATCGCCAACGCCATTCGGCTGTACGGCACCGAAGAGCAGCGGCGGCAACACCTTCCCGGCCTGCTGGCGAGTGAGGTCCGCTGGTGTCAGGGCTTCAGCGAACCGGGTGCGGGGTCCGATCTCGCCAACCTTTCGACGCGAGCGGAAGCCGTCGAGTCGAGCGGCGTCGTTACCAGCTACCGGATCACGGGGCAGAAGATCTGGACGAGCGAGGCGATCTGGTCCGACTGGTGTCTGCTCCTGGCGCGAACCGAGCCCGGGTCGCGCCGGCACCACGGCATCTCGGTGTTCTTGGTTCCGATGCGCACGCCGGGCATCGATTGCCGCGCCATCGTGACCGCCAGCGGCACTCGCGAGTTCGCCGAAGTGTTCTTCGACGATGCGGAAGTGGACGCGGCCAATCTGCTCGGCAAGCCCGGCCAGGGATGGGTGATCGCCATGTCGCTGTTGGGCTACGAACGCGGGCCAGCCGACATCGGTTGGGTGTCGCGCTTTGCGCGCACGCTTCGGATCCTCGAGGACGAGGGACGCGCGGGAACCCTCCGGAGAGAATCGACACTGCGGGCATCCTTGGCCAAGGCGTATGTCGATCTGCGTGCGCTCCAGGTGCAAGTGCAGCGTACGCTCACGAGCCGTAAAGACGGATCGACACCGGGTCCGGAGGGCTCGATCGACAAGCTGCTGATGACGCGTACCGACCAGAGCCTGCACCGTGCGATGATGGATCTCCGCGGAGCCGCCGCCCTGCTCGACGACGGTCTCGACCTCGACCTCTATTTCTGGTCGCGGGCGCAGTCCATCTTCGGGGGCACGTCGCAGATCCAGCGCGACATCGTTGCGCAGCGCGTGCTCAAACTGCCGCGTGCAGGGAAATAGCGAAGGCGGCGGCGGGCCGCGAGCCGGGCAACGGCCCGGCCGGACTCACGCTCGTGCCTGCGTTCACAAAGCTCACCCCGCTGCCCGGCGAATGGCACTCTCAATTGGCTGAGAAAGTTCGATACGCATGAAGAACTTGTCCGGGTAGAGATAGTCTTCGCCGGATTCATCGATGACTCGGATCAGCCCATGCTCCGCGCCCTGCGGATCGGGCAGGACCTCATAGATCTTTCGCAGCTCCAGCGACGCCGGATACCCTGTGTTACGAACGCACACCGCAAACTGCCGCTCTTTGCTTGCCCGTCGTCTCATGTTCGATCATCCCAATAGACGCTTGATTCTGAGTTCCTTCTTACCAACTCCCGTAGCTTCATACCAATGCAACTCGGCCTCCGCGACGAACCCGTCGTCGAGTCGCACGGTGGCCACACCTTTGCGCTTTCGCCAGCGCCCCCGGCCATACAGCCGGCGCAGCCGCGGAAGGTCCCGTATCGATGGGCCGACCGCGAAGGTCTGGGCGTTTCGGATCGCGCCGATGATCTCGAAGCCCATGAGCGTGGAGGACTTATCACCTGTGCATCGAGTGCGCTAACGGCTTGCGCGTGAGCCGCCGGCGCACCGGCGTTCGCGATTGGCAGCCAAGCTCACGCCGGTCGGCTCGACGCGCGGGTTGGGCAGAGCTTGTGCGATGCGTGTCATCAGCTACCTCGAAGAAGGTTCACGACCGCATCGACGATCTGCGTGAGCCACACCGGCTTCAATGCAGCAACCGGCGCCACAATCAGGTTGCGATTAGCGGTGAAGAGTTTGCCGGGTCGGGCATAGCTCGTGACACGAAGTGCCCCGGTAGTGAAGCTGACGTCCTCAAGCTTGATTGCGCGCGCGTCACCGTACGAGTTGCTTGTCACCTGGCACAGAATCCAATCCCCGCGACCGGCCCCGGCAAGTACGACAGCCGGACGCAACTTCGTCTGCGAGAGATCCGAGAACGGAAAGCGGACGAGAACTACCGCACCTGCTGTAGGTGCGACCACGCTTCGTCCTCCTCGGGTCGGTTCCAGTCCTCAGCAAGTGCCGCCTCACTGAGCAGCGCGCTCTCCGGCACGCCGGCACCGGGACGTTCCTCCAAGATGGTCACGAGCGCCCGCCGGGCGGCAGGAAGCTGGACGGGTTCCAGCAGTCGCACATTTCCCTGCTCATCAATCACAGCTTCGACTGTTCGAATCATGATCTCACTCTCCGGGCGGAGTCTACACGATCCGGCCACCCCTGCCTAACGAGCTTGTAGGAAAACCCCGAAAACGCACCTCT
>DASVHW010000416.1 GCA_036382395.1 Candidatus Binatia bacterium
TGCAGCAACGCCACCGCCAGAGCATCCCCGAGTGCGAGCGCCGCGGTCGTACTCGCCGTGGGCGCCAGACCCAGTGGGCACGCCTCCTCTTCAACCGCCACGTCCAGCACCACATCGGCGGCCTTGGCCAGCGTCGAGTTGAGGTCACCGGTCAGTGCAATCAGCGGCAGCTCCATGCGCTTGATCAACGGCAGAAGGCGGACGACCTCGTCCGACTCCCCGCTGCTCGACAGCGCCAGCACCGCGTCTCCCTTCATGAAGACGCCCGCATCGCCGTGAGAGGCCTCGGCGGCGTGCAGGAAAAGCGCCGGGGTGCCTGTACTGGTGAGCGTTGCCGCGATCTTCCGGCAGATGATGCCCGATTTTCCCATGCCCGTGACCACGACCTTGCCGGCGCACTCGGCGAGCAACTCGAGGGCACGGTCGAAGCGCGCATCGAGGCGATCGGCCAATGCGGCGATGGCGGTGGCTTCGACCGACAGGACGTGCCGGGCGTGCCGGATGCCTTCGCTTTCACGGCCCCGGCGGACCGCCGGCGGCCTTCTAGCTTTCCTTGGTAATGGCATCGATCCGCTTCAGTTCACGCAACAAGGTTTCCAGCTCATCCAGCCGATACGAGTTTGGCCCATCACTCAATGCCCGGTCAGGATCCTCATGCACTTCGAGGAACACCGCATCGACTCCCACCGCGACGGCGGCACGCGCCAGCGTCCGGATGAACTGCCGCTGCCCCCCCGACGCACTGCCCTGCCCGCCCGGCAACTGTACGCTGTGACCGGCGTCGTAGATCACCGGATATCCGAATTGCGCCATGATCGCCAGGGAACGCATATCGGCAACCAGATTGTTGTACCCGAAGGACACGCCTCGCTCGGTGACCATCAGCCCCCGGTTGCCGGTGCTGGCCAGTTTCTCCAGCACCGGACCCATGTCCCACGGCGCCAGGAACTGCCCCTTCTTCACGTTCACCGGCTTGCCGGCGCGCGCCACCGCCATGAGGAAGTCCGTTTGCCGGCAGAGAAACGCGGGAGTCTGCAGTACGTCGGCAACCTCGGCCACACGCTGCACCTGCTCACGCTCGTGCACGTCGGTCACCACCGGCACGCCCACCTCGCGCCTCACCTCGGCAAGGATGTCCAGTCCCTCATCCAGGCCGGGACCGCGATACGCGCTGAGAGAAGTCCGATTCGCCTTGTCGAAGGACGACTTGTAGATGAAGGGTACCCCCACCCGTTCCGTGATGGTCCGCAACACGCTCGCGTGCCGCAGAGCGTGCTCTCGGCTTTCAATGACGCAGGGGCCGCCGATGAAGACATACGGCCGCCCGCCGCCGATGCACAGCGGCCCGACGCTGACCTCCTGTACTGGCGACATGCTATCGCGACACCGCGCTCAACAGCGGCCTCTGCACCGACTCGGCTTTGTGCTGCAAGGCGGCCTTGATGAAGCCCTTGAACATCGGGTGGCAATCCAGCGGACGCGATTTGAATTCCGGATGGAACTGGCTGGCAAGGAACCACGGATGATCGGCCAACTCGATCATCTCGACCAGCAACTCGTCGGGAGACAGGCCGCTGAAGATCAATCCATGCTTCGACAGGATGTCGCGATACTTGTTGTTGACCTCGTAGCGGTGACGATGCCGCTCGCTGATCTTGCGCTTGCCGTAGACGCGCAATGCGAGCGAGTCTTCGCGCAACACACAGGGATACGCGCCCAAGCGCATGGTCCCGCCTTTCTGCGTCACCGCCCGCTGACCGGTCATGAGATCGATCACCGGGTGCGGGGTGTGCTCGTCCACCTCGCTCGAATTCGCCCCCTCCAACCCGCACACGTGGCGGGCAAATTCAATGACCGCCATCTGCATGCCGAAACAGATTCCGAGAAACGGGATCTTCTCCTCCCGCGCGTAGCGCACCGCCGCGATCTTGCCCTCGGTACCGCGCGGCCCGAAGCCCATGGGAACCAGGATGCCGTCGGCCCTCTCGACGGCTTCGGGCAAACCGTCCTGCTCGATTTTCTCCGAGTCGATGTACTCGACTTCGACCTTGCACTCGTTGGCGATGCCGCCGTGCGCCAAGGCCTCGTTCAAGCTCTTATAGGAGTCGGTCAGATCCACGTACTTGCCGACCATGGCGATGCGCACAGCCTCACGCGGGTGCCTGATCGTCTCCACCACCTTGACCCACTTGCTCAGATTCGGGGCGCCGGTCCAGATATTGAGCTTTTCCACCAGCCGCTCGTCCAGACCTTCTTCATGGAAGTTGAGCGGCACCTCGTAGATGGAGGCCGCGTCCTTGGCGGTGATGACCGAGTTCTCATCGACGTTACAGAAGTGGGCGATCTTCGCTTTGATCTTGCGCTCGAGCGGATGGTTGGTACGGCAGAGCAAGAGGTCGGGCTGGATCCCAAGGCCGGTGAGCTCCTTGACGCTGTGTTGGGTCGGTTTGGTCTTCACCTCGCCGGCGGTGCTGATGTATGGCACCAGCGTCAGGTGGACGTACAGCACGTTGTCGCGGCCCCGGTCCCAGCGGAACTGGCGGATGGCCTCCAGGAACGGCAGACTTTCGATGTCGCCGACGGTGCCACCGACCTCACCGATGGTGATGTCGTAGCCCTCGGCGGCCTCGAGTATTCGGCGTTTGATCTCATCCGTGATGTGCGGGATCACCTGCACCGTGCCGCCCAGGTACTCCCCGCGCCGTTCATTGGCGATGACGCGGTCGTAGACCTGGCCAGTGGTGAAGTTGTTCTTCTGGCTCATGCGCGACGACAGGAAGCGCTCGTAGTGTCCGAGGTCGAGATCGGTCTCCGCGCCGTCGTCGGTCACGAATACCTCGCCGTGCTGAAACGGGCTCATGGTACCCGGATCGACGTTGATGTACGGATCCATCTTGAAGATGGTCACCTTGAGGCCGCGGCTTTCGAGCAGCGCGCCGATCGATGCCGAGGCGATGCCCTTTCCCAGAGACGACACGACGCCGCCGGTCACGAAAATGAACTTGGTGCGCTGCTCGCTAGTCGCCATCCTCCACCACCTCTTCAGCCCGCTGCCCGAGCACGGGCCCGTTCCAAATCCCTAGGCGTGTCCACCTCTATACTCTCACCCGTTGTTTCTGCCACCTTGATACGGAAACCCCACTCGAGCGCCCGCAACTGCTCCAGCTTCTCCGCACGCTCCAGCGGAGTCGGCGCCAACCGGGCGAAGCGCAGCAGGAAGTCGCGGCGGAAGGCGTACAGGCCGATATGCTTGTAGCCCAATACCGCACCGGCCGCATCCCGCCAATAGGGCAGCGGACTGCGCGAGAAGTACAGCGCGTACCCGTCGCGGTCGGTCACCACCTTGACCACGTTGGGATTGGCCATCTCCTCGGCCTCGCAAATCGGTGCCTTCAGGGTTGCCATCGGCAGCACCGTGTCGGCCTGCATCAACCCAATCGCCGCATCCACCATGTCCGCTGCGAGAAACGGCAGGTCTGCTTGTACGTTTACGACAATCTCAGCCTCCAGGTCCCGCACCGCCTCGGCGATGCGGTCTGTACCGGATACATGCCGCGGGCTGGTCATCACGACATCGCCGCCGAAGCTGCGCACCGCGTCAGCGATCCGCCCATCGTCGGTCGCCACCAACACGCGATCAACCAGCTCCGACGCTCGCGTACGCTCGTACACGTGCTGGATCATGGGCTTACCGTGTATCAGCGCCAGGGGCTTTCCGGGGAGACGTGTGGACTCAAAGCGGGCGGGAATCAACGCGACAACTCGTGAGCCCATAAAAAAGAAAACCCGTAGCCCGGAATGGGCTACGGGAGTGCTCTATAGCAGAGGTCCCTGACAAGTCAAACTTCTTTGTTGCGATGCTCAGACCCGCTTTCCATTTCCCATTCTCCGCCCCTGCCCTGAGCCCCGACCTTGCGCCCCGACGCTTGACCTGACGCGGGTTCTGCATCTAAGGTCCGGTCAAACTCTTTCTAAAGGAATCCCGTGCGCTACAGTCAGACACTCATTCCCACCCTCAAACAGGACCCCACCGACGCCGAAGTCATCAGCCACAAGCTCATGGTGCGCGCCGGGATGATTCGACAGGTTGCACGCGGCATCTATGATTTTCTGCCGCTCGGCCTGCGCGTCGTGCGCAAGGTCGAGCACATCGTGCGCAGCGAGATGGACCGTGCCGGCGCGCAAGAGATTCTCATGCCGGCGATTTGCCCCGCCGAACTGTGGCAGGAGAGCGGGCGCTGGGACCAGTACGGCAAGGAACTGCTGCGCATGAAAGACCGCCACGAGCGCGACTTCTGTTTTGGGCCAACGCATGAGGAGGTTGTGACCGACATCGTGCGCCGCGAGATCCGCTCGTACCGCGAATTGCCGATCAATCTCTACCAGATCCAGGTCAAGTTTCGCGACGAACTGCGTCCCCGCTTCGGTCTCATACGCGGGCGCGAGTTCATCATGAAGGACGCGTACTCCTTCCACACCGACGCCGAAGATTGCCACCGCGAGTACCAGCACATGGCGGAAACCTATCGCCGCATCTTCCAGCGTTGTGGCCTGAACACCCGCCAGGTCGAGTCCGATACCGGTGCCATCGGCGGCCGCCGGGCTCACGAGTTTCAGGTGCTGGCCGATTCGGGCGAAGACGCCATCGTCAGCTGCACGAAATGCGAGTACGCGGCCAATGTCGAGAAGGCCGAGATCGCACCTGCGGTGGGCATAGGTGGCACACGTCTCGGCGCCACGCCAGGGCCTCTGAAAAAGGTGCGGACGCCGGAGAAGCGGACGATCGAGGAGGTCGGCGCGTTTTTGGCCGAGCCGCCGGAGCGATTCATCAAGACGCTGGTTTACATGACCAGCACCGGCGATACGCTGGCCGCCCTGGTTCGGGGCGATCATGAGCTCAGCGAGACCAAACTGCGCACGTTCCTCTCTGTCGAGTGGGTGGCTCTCGCGGATGCCGAGACGGTCGAGCGGCTGACCGGCGCCGCCGTCGGGTTTGCCGGCCCGATCGGGCTGCCGGCGCGCCGCATTGCCGATGCGAGTTTACGCGGCATCACGGGTGCGGTAACCGGGGCAAACGAGACCGACCACCACTTTGTCGACGTCGACCAGCAACGGGATTTCGGCGACGTGGAATTCGCTGACCTTCGTCTCGCCCGTGCGGACGACCCCTGCCCGCGTTGCGAAGGCGGTGTGTTCGCCGGGCATCGTGGTATCGAAGTGGGCAATATCTTCTACCTCGGCACCAAGTACAGCGCCGCCATGAAGGCCACGTACCTCGACTCCTCAGGCCAGGAACGGCCGATCGAGATGGGGTGCTACGGCATCGGCATCACGCGTACGGCGGCGGCCGCCGTCGAGCAGCACCATGACGATAATGGCATCATCTGGCCTCTAGCGCTGGCGCCGTTTCACGTGCAGCTCGTACCGATCAGTTGGACCGACGCGCGCATGCGCCAGACGGCGGAGGACCTGTACGCGAAGCTCCAGAGCGCCGGAGTCGAGGTGCTGCTCGACGATCGCGAGGAGCGTCCAGGTATCAAGTTCAAGGATGCGGATCTGATCGGTGTCCCGTTGCGGGTTACCATTGGGGCCAAGAGCCTCGAGCGGAACTGTGTCGAGCTCAAGCGGCGGGGAGAGCCCGCCGCACAGGATCTCCCGCTGGCGGATACGGTCGAGCGCCTGGCGGGCATGGTGCGTGCGGAACTGACATCATGAGCCTGCACTGGCCCTTCGGGATTCGGCAAGGCGGCATGCGGGCGCGCCTGATTTTCGCGCTCGACGTCGGCTCGGTGACCGAAGCGCTCGATTACGTCGATGCGCTCGCGCGTGAGGTCGGCATGTTCAAGGTCGGCAAGCAGCTATTCGTGCATGCCGGCCCGCAAGTCGTGCAGCTGATCCGTGAACGTGGCAGCGAGGTGTTTCTCGACCTGAAATTCCACGATATCCCACGCACCGTGGCCAAGGCCGCCGGCGAGGCAACGCGCATGGGCGTGCGCATGTTCGACGTCCATGCCTCGGGCAGCCTGGAGATGATGAAGCGCACGGTCGCGGAGGTCAGCAAGGTCTGTCGCAGCCAGGGCTTGCGACGGCCCAAGGTGCTGGCCGTGACGGTACTGACCAGCCTGAGCCGTGAGGACCTCAAACGCGTCGGCGTCGCCAGCGGGATCGAGAATCAGGTGGTGCGACTCGCCCGCTTATCGAAGGAAGCCGGCATGGATGGGGTGGTGGCATCGCCCCAGGAGATCGCGCCGATTCGCAAGGAATGCGGGCGGGGCTTTCTGATCGTGACGCCCGGGGTGCGGCTGCGCGGCGGCACCTGGGAAGATCAGAAGCGTGTCACCACGCCCGAAGCCGCCATCCGTGCCGGTGCCGATTACCTGGTCGTCGGGCAGCCGATTCGCGAAGCCGCCGATCCCGTGGCAGCAGCGCGCGAGATTGTCGCCGCCATGGAACGTGGCCTCACTCCACCAGTCCGCCGCAGCCGCTCGGCTGCTGAACGACCCGCCGAGTAGGCGTGCGCGCGGTTTGGAAGTAGCCCTACTACAATTTCTCCTGGCGAGATGCGGTCAGTTCGATGCGGCCGCTGGCGAGCTGCGCCACGAACTCCCGATCAGCTTCGAGGAAGTCGAAACTGGCCAGGCTCCCAAG
>DASVHW010000417.1 GCA_036382395.1 Candidatus Binatia bacterium
CCTTTTTGTTTGAGCAGCTGCATGACCGCCGGGAACAGGGTCATATGGGCGCCGGACAAGATGCTGAGCCCGATGCCATCGACGTCCTCCTGCGCCGCCGCTTCAGCGATCATCTCCGGCGTCTGATGCAGACCGGTATAAATCACCTCGAACCCGGCATCACGCAGGGCACGCGCGATGATCTTCGCCCCGCGGTCATGCCCGTCCAGTCCGGGTTTCGCCACTAGAATTCGCAATCGTTTCTCAGGCACGCTTAGTTCCTCCGGAAGTCTATCTCAAATCCACGCGGGATCGCGGTACACGCCAAACACGTCACGGAACACATCCGAGATCTCGCCGACGGTGCACTCCTGTTTGACGGCTTCGATGATCGGCGGCATCAGGTTCGTCCCATCCGCGGCGGCTTGCTTGACCGAGGCCAGGGCCGCGCCGACCGCCGCGGCGTTGCGCGCCTGTTTGCGCTGGCGCACGCGCTGCACTTGTTTGGGCTCGACGTCAGCGCCGATCCGCAGGAGTTCGAGTGGCGGCTCATCCTCTATCTGGTACTTATTGGCGCCGACCATGATCTTCTCACCGCGATCGATCTCCTGCTGGTAGCGGTAGGCGGCTTCGGCGATCTCCTTCTGCGGGTATCCCAGTTCGATGGCGCGAACGATGCCGCCCAGCTCATCGATGCGATGGATGTAGGCCAAGGCTTCTTTCTCCAGCCGGTCGGTGAGCGCCTCCACGGCGTAGCTGCCGCCGAGCGGGTCGACGATGTTGGCGACGCCGGTTTCCTCGGCGATGATCTGTTGCGTGCGCAGGGCGACGAGCACTGCTTGTTCACTCGGCAGGGCCAAGGTTTCGTCCATGGAATTGGTGTGCAGCGACTGCGTCCCGCCGAGCACGCCGGCCAGCGCCTGGATGGCAACGCGCACCACATTGTTCAGCGGCTGCTGCGCCGTCAGGCTGCATCCCGCCGTCTGTGCATGCGTGCGCAGCAGCCACGAGCGCGGGTCCTTGGCCCCGAAGCGCTCGCGCATGATGGTGGCCCACATGCGCCGCGCCGCCCGGAACTTGGCGATCTCCTCGAAGAAGTCGCTGTGCACGTTGAAGAAGAACGACAGCCGCGGAGCGAAGGTGTCCACCTCGAGGCCACGTTCGATCGCCGCCTGCACGTAGCCGATGCCATCGGCCAGCGTGAAGGCCAGCTCCTGCGCCGCCGTCGAGCCGGCCTCGCGAATGTGGTAGCCCGATATCGACACCGCATGCCAGCGCGGCGCCTGGCGCGCGCAGAATTCGATCATGTCGACGATCACCCGCACCGAGGGCGCCGGCGGGCTGATCCATTCCTTCTGCGCGATGAACTCCTTGAGCATGTCGTTCTGAATCGTGCCGCCCAGCTTATTCCAGGCGATCCCCCGGCGTTGGGCCATGGCGAAGTACATGGCCAGCAAAACGCTGGCGCTGCAGTTGACCGTCATGGACGTAGTGACGCGATCGAGCGGGATGTCGGCGAACAGCGCTTCCATGTCCGCCAGACTGGACACGGCCACCCCCTCGCGACCGACCTCGCCTAGGGAACGCGGGTGATCGGCGTCGTACCCCATGAGCGTCGGCATATCGAAGGCGGTGGAAAGCCCGGTCTGCCCTTGGTCCAGCAGGAACTTGAAGCGCTGGTTGGTATCTTCCGCCGTTCCGAAGCCGGCGAACTGGCGCATGGTCCACAGCTTGCCCCGGTACATGCTCGGGTAGGCGCCGCGCGTGAACGGGTACTCGCCAGGATGGCCGAGCTTCTCGTCGTACGACGATGCGGCGTGGTCCTCCGGCGTGTACACCGCGTCCACCTCCAGATCCGATAGGGTCGTATAGGCGCGCAGTCGGTCAGCCGAATGTGGGTACACGGTGCGCAGCCATTCACTCTTCGACTTAGTCACGCCGTCCTCGCGGCACCAGTCGCACCCGGCGCTGCTGACGACCGTTGATCAATCCCCGGGCGACCCGCAACCACTCTTCGGGCACCAGCACCTTGATCTGCCCGAGGGCGCAGAAGGTCAGGGGCTGGACGCCGAAGCGGTCGCTCTGGAGAACGCAGGGAACTCCGTACTGTTCGAGAAACCCCTTGACCACGTGCGCCTCGGTCTCCAGCGGTGTCGCGTAGCACGATTCCCACGCCATCACGGCTTCCTTCATGCGCCCTTGAAGCTCGGCCGGCGCTTCTCGAGGAAGGCGCGCATGCCTTCGGTGCGGTCCTCGCTGGCGAAGGTCACGGCAAAGGCTTCCGCCTCGTAGCGGCAGCCGTCCTGCAGGTCGACATCCGCACCGACATTGATTGCTGTTTTCGCTTGCTGCAGGGCGATGGGCGCCTTGCCCGCCAACGATGCCGCCAGCTTCCGCACTTCAGGCATGAGTTCAGCCGCTGCCACCACGCGGTTCGCCAAACCCAGGCCTAAGGCTTCGTCGGCGCCTATCATGTCGCCCGAGTAGATCATCAGGCGTGCGGCGGCGATGCCGATCCGCCGCGACAGCCGTTGTGTCCCGCCGAATCCCGGAATGATGCCGAGGTTGATCTCCGGCTGGCCGAACTTCGCCGACTGCGCCGCGATGATCAGGTCACAGGCCAGGGCCAATTCCAGCCCGCCACCGAGCGCGAAGCCGTTGACGGCGGCGATCACCGGAAGCGCCAGCTCCTCCAGCTCCTGCATCAGCCGTTGTCCGCGGCGCGCGAAGGCGCGGGCTTGAAGCGGCGACATCTCCACCATCGCGGCGATATCCGCTCCGGCGACGAACGCCTTTTCCCCCGCGCCGGTCACCACCAGGCAGCGCACCTCGCGGTTCTGCCGCACCGCCTCACAGCAGCGCAGCAGCTCCTCCAGCGTTGCCGGGTTCAGGGCGTTCAGGGCCTGCGGCCGGTTCACGGTGATGGTCGCCACCGCACCGTCATACTGCAGAAGCACGTTCTCGTATGTCATCGCCAGGCTCAGTACTCGGGCTTCAGATCGAAGCGGTGAATGGCTTCGATATAGCGCAGGGTGTGGGTGCGCGAGCGCATGACGACGGAATTGGTCACGGCGCCGCCTTTGAAAAACCGCACGCCGCGCAGCATGTCGCTGTTGGTCACGCCGGAGGCGGCGAACATGACGCTGCGCGAGGCCATTTCCTCGAGAGTGTATTTCTTGTTCAAATCGGTGATGCCGGCCTCGCGCACCCGGGCGGCCTCTTCTTCGTTGCGTGGTTTGAAACGCGCTTGCATATCGCCGCCGCTGCAGCGCATGGCGGCGGCGGTCAGAATCCCCTGCCACGAGCCACCGACCCCGAGCAGCATGTCGATACCCGAGTCCGGCTTGGCGGTGGCCATGCCGGCGGCCACATCACCGTCGCTCAGCAGCTTGATGCGCGCGCCGGCCCGCCGGATCTCGGCCACCAGGCTGGCATGGCGCGGGCGATCGAGGAGCGCCACGGTCAAGTCCGCCACGTACACCCCCTTGGCGTCAGCCAGGACGCGCAGGTTGTCTTTCGGTGACTGGTCGAGATCGATGAGGCCACGACCTTCCGCACCCACCACGATCTTTTCCATGTAGGTGTCGGGGCAACGCAGAAAGCTGCCGTGATCCGCGAAGGCGATGATCGACAACGCGTTGAACCCGCCGGTGGCGCAGATCGTCGGCCCTTCGAGCGCATCGAGCGCCACATCGATCTCCGGACCGCTGCCCGTACCGACGCGCTCGCCGCAGTAGAGCAAATCGCTGTCGCCCTGTTCCCCTTCACCGATCACCACCACGCCCTCGATGGCGATGGAGCGAAAGGCCTTGCGCATGGCCTCCGTCGCCGCACGATCGGTGGCGGCGACGTCGCCGCGACCCATCAAGCGGGCGGAAGCCAATGCCGCCGCTTCGGTAACCCGCACCGCCTCGAGCGCCAAATTACGATCCATAATCAGCCCTTCACCAGATAGTCTGGAAGAAGCGTGTGCGCTTCCTCAACCACCAATCCCGTGGCTGCGGCCGCACGTTCGCCGTATGTGCGCGCACTCCGCCCGGTCTCCAAGTCTCGCGCCTCGACGACCACAAACGGCACCGGGTCCGAGGTGTGGGTCTTCAAGGCACAGGGCGTCGCATGATCCGGCGTCATAAGCAAGCGCCAATCGCCCACTTCACGCAACCCTTCCAAAATGGGACCGACGATTTTGCTGTCGAAGTCCTCCACCGCTTGAATCTTCTTGTCCACCGCACCCATGTGGCCGGTCTCATCGGTGGCTTCGACATGGATGAACACGAGATCCTTCCTCTGTAGCGCGCGCAAGCCGTAGCTGGCTTTGCCCTGGTAATTGGTGTCGAGAAAGCCGGTCACGCCGGGGACCTTGATGACCTCGAGGCCGGCCAATATACCCAGGCCATTGACCAGATCGACCGCCGAAATCACGGCCCCTTCGATCCCAAAACGCTGGCGCAGCGTCGGCAGGGCGGGCCGCTTGCCCTGGCCCCACAGCCATATCGAGGTCGCCAGGCGCTGGCCGCGTTGGCGGCGCGCACGGTTGATGGCATGCTGCGCCAGGATCTCCTGCGAGGCTGCCATCAGCCGGCGGAGCACATCGGCGCCGTCGCCGTCCGGGAGGTGCTCGGCGACGCTGCGGTCGGTGATGTCATGCGGCGGCGTCGTGCGCATTGAAACCTTACCATCTTTCCACACCAGCAGATGCCGGTAGCTGACACCGGGATGAAACTCGATCCCGTCGGTACCGAGTTGGCGCTGCAGATCGCGGACGATCTCGCCTGCTTCCTCAGTCGAGATGTGGCCGGCGGTGAAATCCTGCATCACGCCGTCCTCGATGCAGACCAAGTTGCAGCGAAAAGCCACATCATCGGGTCCCAGTTCCACCCCCATACTTGCGGCCTCGATGGGTGATCGGCCGGTATGGTAGCGGCGCGGGTCATACCCCAGGATGCTCATCGTGCCGACGTCGCTGCCCGGGGGAAGGCCCTTGGGAATCGTGTGCGTCATGCCCAGTATTCCACAACTTGCGAGCCGATCCATGTTCGGCGTGCGCCCATATTCCAGCGGCGTCCGGTCGCCGAGTTCGGCTATCGGCAGGTCGGCTACGCCGTCGGGTTGCAGAATGAGGTACTTCATCCATCCTTCTCTTTATCCAACTTCGCGTCATTCCGCCAGTTTCGCTAGGTGCTGGAATTGGAGTCTTTTCTCGCGCCGCTCTTCCGCCAGAAGCCGCCGAACCGTGCTTCGACGAGCTCAAAACTCGATCGGATACGGTCGCTCGGTCTCAACTTGCCGAACTTCTCCCTGAGAGACCCAACCGGCGAAGCCGCCGGCTTAGAGAGGCCATGAACCGTTCTCACGCCCGACGCCACCGCCCGGGGCGATGCCCTGGGCTGATGAATGGCCGCCCCGTTGGGGCTGCTATCCTTCAAGATTTCAATCCGTGTGGTCTCAGCCCCGAAGGGGCGGCAATCCATGAGCCCAGGGCAACGCCCTGGGCGACGGACGGCGCATGTTCATGGGCAGGGGAGTGTCGATTTTCTCCGAAAGTAGAGGCGCAGCATGCTGCGCCTCTACGGAAGCACGCGGAAAATACGGTATACGAAACCAGCGGCCGGTCATTTATCGACACTCCCTTGGCAAGGAGGGGGAGCAAACGCAAGACGCGGTGGCGCCCGCAGCACGATCTGTGGTTCTCGTTGACCAGCTCGCTGACCATCGGCTAAGTACGTCAATCACATGCAACCGTTGAGTGGATTTCGCATCATCGACATGACCGACGAACGCGGCGCCCTGTGTGGGCGCGTGCTCGCCGACCTGGGCGCCGACGTCATCTACGTCGAGCTGCCATCAGGCTCGCCCTTCCGGCAGGCGCCGCCGCTGGCATTGGACAAGCGAACGAGCCTGGCCTTTGCCTTTCGCAACGCCGGCAAGCGGGGCGTGAGCCTCGATATCTCCACTTCCGGTGGGCGCGACGAACTGCATCGCCTTGTCGATACGGCGGACGCGTGGATTGAATCCAACCCGACCGGCTTCCTCGCCGCTCAGGGCCTCGCCCCGGAAGAGGTGCTGCGCGCGCACCCGACACTGGTGATCACCTCCATCACCGACTTCGGCCAGATCGGACCGCATCGCAACTACCTCGGCACCGACATGATCGGCTACGCCATGGGCGGCATGCTGTACCGCGCCGGAGCGGCGCATCGTCCGCCGGTTGTGGCTCCGGGCTCACAAGCGTACGACACCGCCAGCATCACCGCCGCCTTCGGCACCGCCATGGCCATCTATCATCGGCTCCACACCGGCCGCGGCCAATGGCTCGACGTCTCCGTCCAAGAGGCCACGTCGAACCTCGCCGACTGGAGC
>DASVHW010000418.1 GCA_036382395.1 Candidatus Binatia bacterium
CCTTCCGGAATTTCTCGCCGCTGGCCCTGCGGACTCCACCCTGCCGATATTCCTGCGTCGCTGGCTCCTCAAAGCTCACGACCAAGCGCACCAACGCCTCGCGGCGTAGACGCTCGTTCGAGAAAGTGCCACTGTCCAGATATGTATCCTTCATGGGTCAGCGGTTCAGTTCAACGGGGCCTTTCCGCCATCCGGCCTGGCGCCGACCAGCTCTCTCGCGCAGCGTCCGTGCGGGCGGATGACGGAAAAACCCTCTTACGTTAGACGGTCGATTCATCATCATGTCCTGGTCATTGCAGGCTTCTGGTTACAATCGGACCATGGGCATGTGGCGCATGACCACGACGTCCACATCACGGCCACCGGATCAGCCGAGCGGCGCCTGCCGCGAGAGTGATGCCGGGTAGTTCCGCGGCGGTCCATTGTGCGCTGAAGCTGTCGAAGACCTGTGGAAGGCGCGTGCCCGCTCGCAGGTGCAAGTCGGTGGTGATGTCGTGGCGGTAGTCGCGGTTGACGAGCAGAATGGCGAGTTGACCTGAACCGTTGGTGAACAGCCCGGCCGTCACCGGGCCACCTTCGATCGCCTCGATCGGGCCGAGCGGGAAGGGAGGGGCGACCTCACCCGCCGAGTCAGCCACGGCCACTGAGTGAAACGTGGCCAGCTCCTGAGCGATGGCGCGGGCCTCTCGATTCAATTGAGCCACCTGCAAGTAGTGGAGCGTCGGCTGGCCCTGTTCGATCAGACCGTTATGGAACTTCATGATGTCCGCGCCTTCGACGTTCGCTGGGGTCCAGTAGGCAAAATACGAAATGCCGCGGGCGCCGAAGGCAAGCGCATGGAACACTTGCCAGCGCAGCTCCGCCGCGGTCGAATCGCGATAGCGTGCGTGCGGCATGGCCAGAACGATCAGCATGAACGGCAGGTCATGCTGGAGTGCCTGCTCGCGGATGAGCGCAAGATTGGAGAAGAACGTCGATCGATCCTTTTCATTTCCATGCTCATCGTACCCGAACGGATAGTAATCGTAGCTGAGCAGGTCCGGATGGACAGTACCGAGGAATCGTTCAAGATAATCGCGGTAACTGTCCGCCCCGAGATGCGTTGGTGGAATGAATTCCGGGAGCAGATTGACGTAGGCGCGATGCGTGGGGTCTTCTGCCCGCAGCCGTGCGACCACGGCCGCGAAGGCGGCGAAATCGGCAGCGGGCGGCTCATCACCGACGAAGTACTCGCCCAGTGCGGGGTGATGTCCGTAGTCCGCTACCGCGGCGCTGAGCCGGGATTCCCAACCAGGTAGCCCTGCCGCGCCCGGGTTGAAGCGAGGATCGGCGACCGACAGGCGCAAGCCGTGACGGGCAGCGGTGTCGAGAGCGCGCAGGTTGAGTTCCGGAGTCACTTCGCCTTCGCACGGTGACCCCACCAGGTTGAAACCGGCGGCCGCGATCTCTGCCGCACGGGCATCGGTAAACTCGGCCAGTGGCGGTCCGCACCAGAAGGTGAGAATGAAACTCTGCGGAGGCGGGAGCGGCGCCGCAGGAGCGAGGCGGAACGTCGTACAGCCGGCCAACAGAATGAGCAGGTTCACCGCAATGTACCGGCAAGTCCCCATAGTCCAGCCCGTGTAGCAACAGGAGAGTGAGCGTACGATTGAGATCACGAGAAGATGGCGTCCCGTTGCCGCGTCATCGGTTCAGAGCCCTCGCAGGCTCGCGATCTTCGTCAGCACCGCGTGTGCCAGGTGGGGAAGAGAGGAGAGGAGTCCGCCCCATGCGAACTCCCCTTCGTATGGAATCACCTCCGATAAGAAGGCCAGCATCAACACGACATTCCAGAGGAACAGCCCGGCTGTCGTCGCGGCGAACACGCCACGGGGCCACGGTCGCCTCAGCTTGGCAATGACGGCAGCCAGTCCGACGATGAACAAAGGAGTGAGGCTGAGGAATGGCCGCTGGCCGAATGACAATCCCATCCACCAGCACGACCAGGAGCCTACCACGTACAACTGCGCGGCTACGGACGCGAGCGCCGCGTACGCGAACACTGGATGTGCTCGTACGAGTAAAAGGAGCCCGAGCAGGCAGACGGCGATCAACGGGTGCCACGTGAACAAACCATGGTTTGCGGAAAACAAGACTTCGAGGACCTTGGGATTAAGCAGGTTAGAGAAGCTCTGCCCTCGGTACGAGTAGGTGATCAGGGAGCCCCGTAGGTAGTACCAGACGGCGAGTTGGACGGCGAAAACGGCAGTGAAGCTCAGCAGGAAAAGTACGGACGGGCGTACAGCGGGGCGCAGCTGCCGGGCGCGGTACGCCTGCACCAGTGTGCATCCCAGCGGGACGAGCAGAAGGGTGATGTCCTGTTGCCGCACCATCACGAGCAACGCGCTGGACCGCCCATCAGGATCGCTCTGAGGGTTGCCGATAGTCGCCGCGGCACCTTCCAAATGTAGAGGAGCAGGCTGAAGGCAAAGACCGATGCCAGGTGCGACTGGAAGGGCTCGCGGGCAAAATAGTAGATGAGCGGACTACATAGCCAGAACGCGATGGTGGCAAAGAGGCAGTCGCGTTCCGCGAAGTACACGCACGCAAAACGAAACGAGAGCCACATGCCAACCGCGCCGAGGAGAAACGAGGCGTAGGAGAAGATGAGTTGATCGAGGAAGAGCGGGAAGCGGGAGTCGGGCGTACCCTGCGCACCGATTCGTGCCAGAACCAGCGACGGTAAAATGTAGACAGGAGCAACAAGCAACGGAAGGCCTACCGTGTAGAGGTTGTCGGGATGCCCGGTGACAGGATCGCGCCCCCACGGCAACGGGTCACCGTCAGGAATCATGGCCAGATCATTCGTGAAATCCAGGTCCCCGTCGTGAACCAGCGATCGCACGTAAACGTAGTAGCCAACTGGGTCATGGTGCTGAAACACGGCGCCGCGTGCATGCAGGAGGACCGCAA
>DASVHW010000419.1 GCA_036382395.1 Candidatus Binatia bacterium
CATGTCCTGGCGGACACGGCGCAATGCGGCGCATTCGAGCGCAAATCCTGCGGCGTATGCCGGGTGTGCGTAACGTGCGGCGCCGCGGAAACCCAGCATCGGGTTTTCTTCCTTGGGTTCGAACCCTTCACCGCCGAGCAGCCTTGCGTATTCGTTGGTTTTGAAATCCGACAGGCGGATGATCACCGGCTTGGGATAAAACGCAGCGGCGATGACGCCCACGCCTTCCGAGAGCTTCTGGATGAAATAGTCGGCCGGGCTGGAATAATTGCGGACCAGCCGTTCAATGGTCTTCTGCGCCCGCTTTGAAGTCACCTTGTCCGGGTTGACCAGCGCCATCGGATGCACGCGGACGTGCTCGCTGATGATGAATTCCATCCGCGCCAAGCCAACGCCATCGTTGGGCAGCATGGCTGTTCGGAATGCAAGCTCCGGATTGCCCAAGTTCAACATGATGGCGGTGCGTGGCCGCTTAAGCTCGCTTGTCTCCACCCGCGTCGTCTCGAATGGGAGCTTGCCGTCGTAGACGCGGCCGATTTCTCCCTCGGCACATGACACCGTTACAACAGAGCCCATCTTCAGTGCTTTCTTTGCATCCGTAGCTCCGACCACTGCCGGCACGCCCAGTTCGCGTGCAACGATGGCGGCGTGACAGGTTCGGCCGCCGCGCTCCGTCACGATCGCAGCCGCGATTTTCATCACAGGCTCCCAATCCGGGCTCGTCGATTCCGCAACGAGAATCTCGCCCGGCCGGAACGTCGCCAGTTCA
The DNA here is from genome assembly GCA_036382395.1 of Candidatus Binatia bacterium. Lineage (NCBI taxonomy): Bacteria > Candidatus Binatota > Binatia (SeqCode) > Binatia bacterium. Next base: position 770 of record DASVHW010000419.1, read on the forward strand.
CGCGCATCGGCAATGACACGCACGGGTCCGAATGCGATTTTCTCCCCGACCGCTCGACCGGTCACCAACGCGGGAGCAGATCCCTTGAGGGAGTAGGTCTCAAGGCTGGTTGGCGATCTGCGCGAGGCCACGGTCTCAGGTCGGGCCTGAATGATGTAAATCTGCTCATCATCGGCGTCCTTGGCCCACTCAATGTCCATCGGCATCGGATGCCCAGCGTTCGATGAGTAATGGTCTTCAATCCTGATCGCATGATCGGCAAGCGCGAGCACCTCGGCGTCGGTGATGCAAAAGCGCTCGCGATCCGACTTGGGCACGGAGACATTCTTTGTTCGACCATGGCCACGGGCGTAAACCATGCGCATCTGTTTACCCCCCAGAGACCGGCTCAAGACAGCGCGGTATCCTTGGCGAAACGTCGGCTTGTGGACGTAAAATTCGTCGGGATCGACGGTGCCTTGGACGATGTTTTCGCCCAGTCCGTAGACGCCCGTGATGAAGACGACATCACGAAAGCCGGACTCCGTATCCAGCGTGAATGCGACGCCGCTGGAGGCGCGGTCGGCTCTGACCATTTTCATCACGCCGACCGAAAGGGCGACCTTAAAATGGTCGAACCCATTGTCGATCCGATAGGAAATCGCGCGGCCGGTGAAGATGGAGGCAAAGCAGCGCCGACAGGCCTCGAACAAATCCTTTGTGCCACGGACGTTGAGAAAACTTTCGTGTTGGCCGGCAAAGCTTGCCGTCGGGAGGTCCTCGGCGGTCGCAGAGCTGCGGACGGCAACCGCAACGTCAGTGCAATACTTGTTTTCGAGTGTCCGATAGGCCCCGGCAATCTCTTGCCGTAGGTGGTCGGCGCCGGTGGCGTCGAACACGATCTCGCGTGCTTCGGCAGCGCGCTTGGCAAGGACATCCACGCGAGTCTTATCGAGTCCGTCCAGAAGTTGATGCAGCTTGTCCCATGCTCCGGCTGCAGTCAGTGCGTCGCGGTATGCCTGGGCGGTTAGGGCAAAACCATTCGGCACTCGGATACCCTGTCCCGAAAGGACGGAATAAAGCTCCCCGAGCGAAGCGTTCTTGCCGCCCACCAAGGTGACATCGTTGAGCCGCGTGTCGCTGAACCAACGAATGTTGCTCTGGGCGACCATCGTGTTGATGTCCTGAATGTTTAAAAAAAGCTAGTCCACGCCGCGCGTGACTTATTGATTTGCCTCAATGGCAGTCTTCAGAGCCGATCCAGCTAAACATACCACCGACAGGGACAAGAGAATTCTGGACAGGAACAGGGAATTTCACCTGGCAAAACCAAAATCATCGCCGGTTGAGGTTTTCGGTACACCCAGTAGTCAACGGGCTCTGTCGCCGCGAGCGCCCGGCGTCTCGGATACCGGCAGTTGCCTCAGGCGCACCTCGACCCGCCGCACTGACTCATCGGTCGGGAAAGCGATGGTGGCCCCCTCGATCGCCGAGCCATCTACGACGATCTCGACAACGCCCCGGCCGATGTGATCCGGATCCTCGACCCGGATCGCCAGCGCACCCGCAGGCGCCTTTATCTCCGCCTCAAATGAACCCCAGTGCTTGGGCAGGACCGGATCGATGAGGAGTTCGCCATTCCGTAACTGCAATCCCAGAATCGCCTCGACGCCAAGTCGCCAGGTCCAGGCGGCGGAGCCTGTGTACCAGGTCCAGCCGCCGCGACCCGTATGTGGCGCGACACTCGCTACATCCGCCGCAATCACATAAGGCTCGACGCGAAAGCGGTCTGCGTCGGAACGGGATGCCGCGTGATGGATCGGGTTCATGAGTTCAAAGATGTGCGCGGCGCTGTCGCCATCGCCGACACCGGCGAAGGCGAAGCCCAGCCACGCCGCGGCGTGCGTATATTGTCCTCCATTTTCGCGGATCCCCGGCGGATATGCCTTGATATATCCGGGGTCGCGGGGCGTGTCATGGAAGGGCGGCCAGAGAAGTCGGATTAGCCGGTCGTCATCGCGTACCAATTCGCGGGAGGCCGCCTCGACAGCCGCTCGGGCCCGCTCCGAGATGCTGTCGCCGGCGAGCACGGCCCACGATTGCGTGATCGAGTCGATGCGACACTCGTCGGAGGTGGCCGAGCCCCACGGGCGTCCGTCGTCGTCGAAGGCGCGGAGATACCAGTGCCCGTCCCATGCGGTTGCTTCGACCGACTGCCGGAGTTCCTGGGCACGCCTCGTCCAGCCCTCCGCGAGCTCGCTTTGACCCAGGCGGGCAGCCAATCCGGCGAAGCCGGTCATCGTGGCGATTGCGAACCACGCGAGCCACACACTTTCGCCCTGGCCGCGCCTGCCCACACGGTTCATCCCGTCATTCCAGTCGCCCGAGCCCATCAACGGCAGGCCGTGCGGGCCTTGCGTAACCCCGCGCTCCAACGCCCGCTCGCAGTGCTCGAACAGCGACCGCCGCTCAGAGGTCGTGTCGAAACGGGAGTAGCGATCCTCCTCGTCCTGCGAGAGCGGCGCCCCGCGCAGGAACGAAACCTCCTCACTCAGGATAGACAGATCGCCGGTCGCTTCGACATAGTGGCTCGCAACATAGGGTAGCCAGAGGAGGTCGTCAGAGCATCGCGTCCGCACACCGCGGTCGTGAGGTGGGTGCCACCAGTGGAGGACGTCGCCCTCCTCGAATTGCCTCGCGGCGCTGGCCAGGATGTGCGCTCGCGCACGGGCGGGGTCCGCATACAGGAGCGCAAGAACATCCTGAAGCTGATCGCGAAACCCAATCGCGCCGCCGGCCTGGTAAAAACCTGCCCGCGCTAGGAGGCGGGAGGAGAGGGTCTGGTACAGGAGCCACCTGTTCAGCATCAGATCGAAGGCTGGGTCTGGCGTGCGCACGCGAACCGCGCCCAGCAGTCGATCCCAGTAATGGTTGAGCTCCTCGAAGGCGCGATCGACTTGCCCCGGTTCCTGCCAATGACGCGCGAGTTCTTCAGCGTGCGCACGATCGCGCCCCTGGCCGAGGACAAACACGACTTCTGTCGTCTGCTCGGCACCGATGTCGAGATGCACCTGGAATGCTGCGCATGAATCGGCGCCGGGCTCGATGCGTCCGCCGAGGTCCCAC
>DASVHW010000420.1 GCA_036382395.1 Candidatus Binatia bacterium
CTCTTCGACGTCGGTCACTTGGGCACCGCGTGGACCAACGTGGCACCATGTCGCCAGACGCTGCAGCCCCTCTTTCGGGCCCTCGGCCACGAGTTCGACTTTACCATCGGAGGTGTTGCGCACCCAGCCCGTGAGGGCGAGACGGCGGGCCTCATCGACCGCAGAGAAGCGAAAGCCGACTCCTTGTACGCGCCCCTTGATGCGCAGCCACAGGCGTGCCCGTTCTTCGGTCATACCATGACTCGTGCTCGTTTTGGCGAGGGTCAAGTTGCCTCTAGCATCCGGTGCAACTCCCGCTCATCAATGGTTTTGACGCCCAGCTCCCGGGCTTTGTCGAGCTTGGAGCCCGGGGCTTCGCCGACGACGACGTAATCGGTGTTCTTGCTGACGTTGGAAGCGACGCGGCCTCCCTGGGCCTGGATCGCCTGCGCCACGTGGTCGCGCGGAACGGGCAAGGTTCCGGTCAGCACGAACGTCTTGCCGGCGAGTTTGCCGGTGGGTCTGCGCGGTTCTGCCGCGGGGGTCAAGCCAGCGCCTTTGAGCCGCTCGATCACGGCGCGGTTTTGCGGTAGTGCGAAGAAGGCACGGATCTCACGGGCCGTTTCCGGCCCAACTTCGCGGATCGCGAGCAACTCATCTTCCGTTGCATGCTGCAGGGCATCGATGCTGCCGAAATGCTCCGCCAGCAATGCCGCCATGTGTTCCCCAACCTCGGGGACCCCGAGGCCGTACAGCAGTCGCGTCAGGCTGGTGCGCTTGCTGCCGGCGATGGCGTCCAGGATGTTCTGTGCCGACTTGTCGCCCATGCGTTCGAGACTGACGAGTCGCTCTTTGGTCAGGTCGTAGAGGTGAGCAACGTTCCTCACCCAGCCTTTGTCTACCAGTTGGGCCACCAGCTTCTCGCCGAGGCCATCGATGTCGAGCCCATGTTTCGAGCCGAAATGACAGATGCGTTCACGCAACTGCGCCGGGCAGCTCATCCCAACACAACGGTATGCCGCCTCACCGGCTTCGCGCACGACATCGCTGCCACAGACGGGACACTTCTTGGGCATGTGGAACTTGCGCTCGCGCCCGCTACGCTGTTCGGCCACTACCTTGACGACATACGGGATCACATCACCGGCTCGTTCGATGAGAACGGTGTCGCCGATGCGGATATCTTTCCGCTCGATCTCGTCCATGTTGTGCAGGGAGGCGCTGGAGATGGTCACACCACCGACCTGCACGGGCTCGAGATGGGCCGTCGGCGTGATCACGCCGGTGCGACCCACGGAGGGGAGGATGTCTTTGATGGTGGTGGTTCCCTGCTGCGCTTTGAACTTGTAGGCGATGGCCCAGCGGGGCGAGCGCGAAACCTCCCCCAATTGTCGTTGCAGCGTCATGCTGTTCACTTTGGCGACGACGCCGTCGACCTCGTACGGCAGCGCCGCTCGCCGTTCAGCCATCTCGTGGTGGTAGGCAACCACGGCATCAGCCCCCTGGCAGAGCTTGTTCAGCGGATTGGTCTTCAAGCCCCAGACGGAGAGGGCTTGCAGGAATTGCCAATGGGTGTCCAGCTCCCAGCCGATGATCTCGCCGAAGCCGTGACAGAAGATATCGAGCGGACGCCGCGCCGTAATGCGCGAGTCGAGCTGGCGCAGCGAACCGGCGGCGGCGTTGCGCGGATTGGCAAACAGCGGCTCGCCGCGTGTGCTGCGTTCCTCATTGAGCTGCCGAAAAGCCGCCTTCGGCAGAATGACTTCGGCGCGGACCTCCAGCCGCCGCGGCATGGGCGGAGTGCCTTTGTCCGTCCGGATGAGGCGGAGCGGGACGCTGCGGATGGTCTTGACGTTGGCGGTGACGTTCTCGCCGTTGATGCCGTCGCCACGCGTCGAGGCAACGACCAGCGCACCATTCTCGTAGACCAGTTCGACGGCGGTGCCATCGAGCTTGGGTTCGGCAACGTATTCAACTGGCCGGTCGCTCTCCAGCACCCGGCGCACCCGCCGATCGAATTCGCGAAACTCCTCTTCTCCCATGGCGTTGCTGAGGGAGAGCATGGGTGTGCTGTGACGCACGGTCTCGAACTTTTCGGCGGGGGGCGCGCCCACGCGTTGCGTCGGCGAGGTCGGGCTGCGGAATTCCGCATGCGCGTTCTCGAGCTCCGTCAAGCGGCGGAAGAGATCATCGTATTCCGCGTCGGAGATGACCGGGTCGTCGAGAACGTAGTAGCGATAGTTGTGATAATCGAGGGTGCGCCGCAACTCTTCGATGTCGCGAGCAACGTCGACTGCGGAAGACGCTTTCCGAGGCACGCGCCTACTATAACCCGTCCTCTCGGCCTGGCAATCGCGGCATGTCTAGAATTTCCTTGACTTCTCGTGGCCGCGCGGAAAGAATCGCCCACGTCATTTTGCAAAGTGATTCCGTGAGAAGAGATTCTACTAACACCGGGCTCTGGGCGGTTCTGCTGGCGAGTATCCTGATCCAGGTGGTGAGGATCGGCGTCGCGCAGGGGCTGTGCCTCGGAGACATCGATGGGGACCAGCAGGTCACCCCAGGTGACGTAGTGGCGGTCATTGCGGTGGTGGCCGGCGAAAAGGGCGGAGACCCCGTGGCGCAGATGCGGGCGGATGTGAACTTAGACGGTGGGGTCACTGCGGGCGACATCGTTGCGATGCTGCCACTGGTTGGACCCTCCTGTCTTTCGCTCACCCCACGCCCGACCCCGACAGCCACACCCAGTCATCCGCCTCCGAGCCCGACCCGCACGCCGACGCCCACTTTGGGTCCCCCCACGGCCACACGGACGAGCACGCCGACCGCCACGCCGACGCAAGTGTGCGCAGTGCAGAAGCTGACGGCTGGGGCAACCCC
>DASVHW010000421.1 GCA_036382395.1 Candidatus Binatia bacterium
CTGCCGATCGAATGGAAAGAATGGAAGGATCAGGTCATGCGAAAATCGTCGAACGTCGGGGTCGTGCTTGCCTGCCTTGTCGCCGGTCTTCTCTTCTATGCGTGCGGGGACAATGAGGGGAATAGCGACGACACCAAGCTGCTCTCCGTAGTCGCGATCAGCCGGCACGGGATTCGTTCCCAGCTCTCTCCGCTCGAGAGCACGACCCCGAATACCCTGAGCACGAACCTGGATACCCTGCGCCCACAGGGTTTTCCGCTGTGGCCAGGCCCCGCGGCGACCCCCGGCAATCTCTCCACAGTGGGCCAGCAGAACGCGACCCGGTTGGGGGCATGGTATCGCGATTTCTACGCCGCCCAAGGGCTCCTGCCGCCGAGAGGGTCCTGTCCCGCGGCCGGAACGGTGTTCGTCTATGCGGATGTATACGAGCGGACGATCCATACGGCGCAGGGTTACGTGGACGGCATGTTTCAAGCCGAGGCAACGCCCGACTGCGGGGTCCAGGTGATTCATGCGGGCGCGCAAGTGCAAGCGGACCCTTACATCGCCACGGCGTTTGCCCTACTAAATACCCCACAGTGCAAGATCGTCACGGCGGTGGACCATGCCGCGTTCAATACAGCGATCGGAGGCAACACCTCCTCGTTGATCACTAAATACAGCACCCAACTTCAAACGCTGCAGACGGTCACTCAGTGCTGCCAGCCGGCGGCCTGCAACCAGTCATCGCCACCCGCCTCCTGTTCGCTGCTGGACCTTCCTACCGAGGTGAGCGTGGATCCAACTACCGGGGTGAGCCTGAATCCAACGGGAGCGGTGGCGTACGCGGCCGGGAGCCTGTTCGACGTTGCCGACTCGGTAACTTCGGATTTCGAGCTCCAATACGCCCAGGGGATGCCCCAAACGGACTGCGCAACGACCCAGGGGGCGCAGTGCGTGGGCTGGGGGGCGATCCCGCAAGGAGGCTTGAGCGATTTGACTAAGCTTCATGTGCTGAACATCGACCTGACCTGCCGCCTCCCCTCCTTCGCGCAGGTAGCCTCGACGAACCTGATGTGGCAGCTCGTGGGGACGATGGATCAGACGCTGACCGGCGTGGAGAATCCTGACATGCTCGCGCCCGCGGCGAGCAAGTTCACGCTGTTTGTCGCTCACGACCAGAACCAATCCGCCATCGGCGCATTCCTGGGGGGCGTAACCTGGAAGGCAGAGGGGTTCCAGCAGAACGACCCGGGCCCGGCCGGCGCGCTCGTTTTCGAGCTCCACAAGGTCAAGCAAAGCGGACAGCCCATCGTGAGACTCTTCTACGTGATCGCGACGCTGGACCAAATGCGCAACGGCACGGCTCTCTCGCTGCAGACGCCTCCACAGCGCATCCCCCTGGCGATCCCCGCGTGTGGCGGCGTCCTCGATTGCCCCTACGACCAGTTCAAGACCTTCATTACCGGCCACGTGCGCCAGGACTGCATCGTCACGCCTGCCTCCGCGCCCTGACAGGCGCCGTAATACGGGCGGCGTCAGCGGTCAAATGGAACGTCCGATAGTGAGCCTTGAACTAAACCGCTGCGCGGTGAGTTCAGAAGCAAGCGCTTGGTCGAATGGACCGTGTTCCTTGCGTTTGATTACCGTTTGATGCTCGTTCCATCCGACTGAGTGTGGTCCCGCAGAGCGGAACATCCACATTTCAGACGAAAAAGTGCCTCGACCGAGCCGCAATGGCATAGTGGCGGCCCGCAAAGTGCGTTTTCAGTTTGTATTTCCTAAAAAGTGCGCTGCAAAGTGATTTCGCAGTCCTGAAATCCGACTTTGCAACGCCGCAAAGTGCGTTTTCAGTTTGTAATGCCCAAAATGTGTGCTGCAAACTGGCTTTGCAGTCCTGAAATCGGTCTTTGTAACGCCGCAAAGTATGTTTTCAGCCCGTAACGCCTCCAGTCAAGCGCCACATCGCCGCTGCAGTCTTATGGACGCCAGCGTACCGCCGTGCAGCCACGCAGTCTGCGGTTCCGCGTTTGTGCTGTCATGCTCCAGCAGGCCAATACACATCATAGTATATGTGTGTGCTCGCGGGACCGTCAAAGATGCATCGCTGGCGCGTTCGCTATTGGACCATCACGGGCACGTTTCTGTCGTCTTCGGGCGCGTACACACCAGACAACACTACCATCGGCTAGGCATATATCTTGTTTCCATCAGGCACAACAAATATTGCAGGAGAGACGATTGGCGAAGTTGACGTCCTCGTCAGTTGGAACTTCCGGCACATCGTCCGGCTCGACAAGATCCGTCTGTTCAACGCCGTCAACATCGAGCAGGGATACAAAGCGCTCACGATTTACTCGCCTCAGGTGCGCGAGATCCGCGACGAACAAGCCGCAGCTCTTGCGGGCAAGTCTGAGGACGAGGTGCTCGCCTTCTTTCACCGGGCAGCTGAGAGGGCGCGTGAGGATGCCCGCCGACGCGCGCAGCGCCGGGCCGTGAATCCGCAGACTGCCTAACTGAACCAAAGTGGGGACGTACTTAGGTTGTTAGTCAGAGAGATCCATGGGAGGACATCTGCATGCCCAGAGGTCCACGGGTCGACGTTCTCGATGGCCTCTACCACCTGATCGGGCGTGGGGTGGAGCGCCGTCCCATCTTCCGCACCGATCGAGACCGGGAGGACTTCCTGCGCCGCGTGGCGGCTGTGGTCGAGGAGGAGGACCTGCGGCTTTTCGCCTTCGTTCCAAGGGACAACCACTTTCGCCGCGCGGTGCTAGAGGGAAACGGTCGGCCCGTGGAGGTGTCGCGCTACTTGAACATCCGGCCGGCGAGCATCACGGGACACCTTCGAGTCTTACGCGAGCTGACTAAGAAACTAAGAACGTCCGTTAGGCGTCTCAATGGCAAAGGCTGACGCACCTCGAGTCGGAGGAGTCTCAGTAGCGCGCCACGAGATCGGTCAGCGATCGGTTGTCATGCAACCGGGCGATAGCCTCGACCAGCAGTGGGCAAAGACTAAGGAGCTGAATCGGCAGGGGGAGTTCTGGCGTCGTGACGCTATCAGTTACGAGGAGCTGTTGGATGGGTAGGCCGCGCAGGCGTGCGACAGCGGGGCCGACAAACAGGCCGTGACTCGCGACCACGGTCACTGGCGATGAGCATCCGGCCGCAAGCAGCGCACGAACAGCCGCCTCGATCGTGCCCCCAGTGCTGATCATGTCGTCGACAACGATTGGAGCATGGCCGTGGACCTCACCCGTAATGCCGCTTGTCGTCACCTCTGTACCGCTGAGTCGCGTCTTGTGCACGATCGCAACTGGCAGGTTCAGCAGCGTTCCGTACCGTCCAGCCAGCTTCACCGCTCCGAGGTCCGGCGCGACGATCACCGCAGGCGCAGGCAACCTTGGACGTATGGCGTCCGCCAAGAAGGGCACTGCGGTCAGATGCGCCATGGGAACAGTGAAGAACCCTTCCACTGCTGGCGTATGGAGATCGACAACAATGAGGCGTTGCAGGCCGCCCGCCTCGATCAGGTCGGCAACCAACCGGCCGCCGACTGCCTCTCGTCCCTTAGCCCGACGGTCCTGCCGTGCGTAGCCAAAATAGGGAATGACAGCTGTCAGCCGCCCCGCGTCACCTCGGCGGCACGCGTCTGCCAGCAGGAGAAGCTCAAGGAGATGCTCGTCTGCGGGCGGACTGGTGCTCTGAATCAGGTAGACATCCCGCCCACGCACATTTTCCTGAATCTCAACGTGGAGTTCCCCATCCGGAAACCGACACAGTTCGCGCTTCCCCAGCCGGACACCAATGTTGGTAGCGATAGTTTCGGCGAGAGAGAGATTGGCCGAACCGGACAAAATCAAGGGCTGCATCGCTCGGCTGCCTCAGTTGTCCCTATAGCAATTCCTTTTCCATTTCTGTCGCCAGATCACCCCAGAGCGCCGCCAGCGGCACCTGAAGGAGCGTCGGCGGACGATTCCGCCCAGACTCAAACCGGCGCTTGCCAAGATCGCCCGGCTGCAAGCGCTCCCGACCCGAACGAAGCCGATGACTGCGAAGCGAAGAGGTTTCATGCTTGGGCTTTTCCGGATCATCCTGCGTCAGGCGTCGCTCAGGGCAAGAAGCCTTTTCGTCACCTTGCGCCGAGCCGGGTAACTCCGCCCGGCAGTCCACAGCGGGCGGCCCAGGTTGGAACATGGGCACGGCGCAGCTCTCGGACGCGCTGCCCTTGGGCTCATTGCCTGCCGATCGGCATTATGCACAGCGGCTGCTCGTCGATGTCCGCGCCGATGACCTTTCTCACCCTGTCGTCCTGAAACGCCCCGACGACCACCGTGCCGAGGCGCAGAGACGCCGCTTGTAGGTAGACGTTCTGCGCCGCATGGCCGACTTCCATGTGGGCGTACCGGACGCCCCGCTCGCCATACTTGACCGTCGTCCTCCGGTACACTGCGCAAAACACGAGGGCAGCGGCTGCCTCCGCGACGCAAGTCTGCCCAAGCGCGGCGGCGCTCAGTGCAGCGCGGTTGTCACCCTCGGCAACCGCTGACAGCGTGTGTGCACGTGGGTCGTATCGGTAAACGCCGGGGCGCAACTCCGCAACGTTGCCTGCAACCAGGTAGACCTCGATCGGGTACAGGGCGCCGGCAGAAGGTGCGGTCCGAAACCCCAGTGGGTGCGTGATCCCCTGTGCAGCCCAGAGGAGCTGCGAAAGTTCGCCAAGTGTCAAAGCGCCGCCCGCGTACTCGCGGACCGACCTTCTTCGGAGCAGCGCCCTCTCGACAACGAGTTCGCCGTCGAGTCTCGGGCGCGGTAGCTCTACCGGAACAGCAAACCTTGAAGTTGCGGAAGCGGCATGCCTCATGATCAGACTCAAGCCAAGTAAACGGAGGAGTTCGCGGCGTCCCAGGCGAAATGAACCGTCAACCGTATTGTCCGGTCGCCTCCCAACTGAACATTCTGCCGCGCAAAAGTTCACCTCCGTTCAAGCCGGCCGAACGAGGTCACGTTCGGCTGCGCCAGTCGCGCGAAATCGGCATAAGCCATGTGCACGGTTTGCTCATGATTTCCGGCGTTGAACACAATCTCCTTCTGTTTCGCCAACGCCTCGTCGACCCAGACCGGAATCGTGCTCTCCTCTGATCGCCTATCCGACCTGCACCTTGACCACCTTCCGCTTCGCTTCCTCGCTTTTCGGAAGCCGTACCTCAAGAACGCCGTCTTCGAAGCTGGCCGTGGCCTCGTCGGCCTTCACGGTCGTGGGCAATTCAATGCGCCGAGAAAAGGCTCCAAAGGACCGTTCGTAGTGGTAATAGTCCTGGTGCTTGACTTCCTCCTCCTGGTTTTTCTCTCCTTTTACCGTCAGCGTGGATTCGGTGAGATTTACTTCGACGTCATCTTTCGACAGCCCTGGCAGTTCGGCCTTCACGACGACTTCGTTGCCTGTCTCGTACACATCCAGGGCTGGCGCGAACTTGACCGGTTGCAAGGGCCACCGTTCTCCACTCCACAGCAGTGCTGGAAGGTGACGGAAGTCCTTGAACCATCGATCCATCTCTTCTCCCCACGCAGACGGAGGCCACAGAGGCTGAGGCGCCCGCACCGGGAGGGCTGTACGCGCCTGCCGCTTCACCGGCACTTGGGTAGCCGCCGGTCTTTTCTCTAGCTTGTGTTGCTCCGGTTCCTTCTTCGCCTTTTCCTGCTTTTGCGCCATTGACCGTCCTCCTTGCTTGCCAAGTTAAACCCATCCACCCATGAAGGTTTCGTCACCCGCTATCCTGTTCAACACGAAGATAACGTTCACATGGACGCGGTACTCCTGCACCTTGCCATTAGGTCGGCACCGCAATCTGGGAAACGGGAGCGAACGAAGTCTTCTGCGACTTGCTGCGCCTCTGGATGGAGGGCATCAGTGAAGACCATGGTGGCGACGCCGAACGAGGGATAAGGCAGCGCAACGAAGGCAACCGACGCGAAAAGAAGCGTCAGGGTGAAGGCACGTGAGAGCCTGGGTGTACTACACGACATGGCGGACCTGTTCGATTGCACGCCCTCGTCAGCCGCGCCAGTTGCGTGGTGCGCCAGCCCCTGCCGCAAATAGTCGGCGTCGATCCCGAACGCAGGATGCTTCAGCAAGCGTCGTGCCCTTGCCTGCGCGGACAACTGCCATCGTTGAACTGTGGAACGCTCTGCCTGGAACGCACGCATTTGCGCGAAAGCATTCCCAGCAACAATGACACGGGTTCCCCCTTGCGCCGCAGCGGTCTCGAAGACGAGTTCGGCTAAGAGCCGAAAAACCTCTTCCGCTTGCTCGCGCCTTCTGAACCGGCGGCACGCCGTTGTCGCCGGCGAGCGACGGGCTCACGACTGCTTGCTGGGCTCGGCTGGCGGGCCGGTAATCACCAGCACAGGCCGGTCGGTGGATTCGCTGACGCGTCGGGTGGTGCTACCCACCATGATGCGTCGCGCGCCCCGCCGCCCGATCTTGCCCATGACGATGAGATCGGCGCCGTGGCGGGCCGCGGCGGCGCAAATGACCGCGCACGGATCGCCTTCCGCGATTTCCTCCTGGTGAGCCAGGCTGCGCTCCGTCGCCAGCCGGGCCATGTCACGGAGGTAGGTGTGGCCGTTTTCCCGCAGTCGGTCGCGCACCTGCTGGCCGTCGTCGGTGGCCCGGTGCCCGAGCGCGTCTACCACGGCCTCATCCACCACGTGCAGGAAAATCAAGTGCGAGCCGCAGGCAGCCGCGATACGAGCCGCCTGTTCCGCCGCGTATCGCGCGCACTCCGAGCCATCCACTGGAACCAGGATCTTGGCGATGCGCAGGGCCTCGGTCATGCCGTCTCCTTCCGCCGGCCGCGCAAGCGCTTCAGCTGAAACAGCGCCTCACGCTCCTTTTCCTCCAAGGCGGCTTCGGTGAACCGAATGGTGTCGCGGTACTCCGGAATGAAGATATGTTCCAAGGCGTTTACTCGGCGCTTGGTCTTCTGCAACTCCGTCGCCAACCGGCTGCAGGACACCTCGATTTCCGCCAAGCGCATCAGTGCCGGCAGGAGGTGGCGCACCTGGCGCTGTACCCGGGCTGGGGCTGCTGCTGCCCAGCCGGGCGCGACACTGGGGCCGGGAGGATCGGTCGCCTTCAGATCCAGTAGCGGTACGATGACGCCCATGATGCTCCGCTCCCGTATCCGAAGCTGCTGAGTTCCCGCAGAGGCGAGCGCTTCTGGCTCCACCGCGGTGCGGCCCGCGGCCAGCAGCGCCTCGCGCATGGTGGCATAGACAACCGCCAGCGCCGCCTCCACCTCACGCCGCACCTGCCGAGCCTCGCGGTAGATGGCGATGATTTCTTCCAAGAGCACGTCGCGTTTCTGATCCAACTGCTGGTGTGCCGACCGGACGAACCCGAAGTGCTCCTTGAGACGGATCAGGTTGCTCTTGGTGGCGGGGATGTCAGCCCGACGCATCGTCACGCCTCGCTGAGGGTCTGTCTGGCGCCATCGCCGCATCCGGCGTGGTGCGATAGCGCTCGATGAGATCACGCGGCAATCGAGTCAGCTCCGCGTCCGGCAGAGGTCGCAGCACCTGCCAGCCCAGGTCGAGCGTCTCCCGAAAGCTCCGGTTGTCATGCCGGTCCTGCGAGATGAACTCCCGTTCGAAGCGGTCACGAAACTGCAGATACTGCCGGTTGGTTTCCGAGAGCTCCTCCTCGCCGATGATGCTCGCCAGCCGCTCCACTTCCTTCACACGCGCGTACGCCGCATACAGCTGGCTGGCCAGCCGTGAGTGATCCTCGCGCGTGCCGCCGGCACTCACGGCGTCCTCCATGAGCCGCGAAAGTGACGGCAGCACGTCGAGCGGTGGATAGACACCCTTGGCGTGCAGGTCACGCGAGAGGACAAGTTGTCCCTCGGTAATGTAGCCGGTGAGATCCGGAATCGGATGCGTGATGTCGTCGTTGGGCATGGTGAGGATTGGAATCTGCGTGATGGAGCCCTGGCGATTCTTCAGGCGTCCCGCCCGCTCGTACACCGAAGAGAGATCGCTGTAGAGATAGCCGGGATATCCCTTGCGGCTGGGCACCTCGCCCCGCGCCGTTGCCACCTCGCGCAGGGCCTCGCAATAATTCGTCATGTCGGTCAGCACCACCAACACGTGCATGTCCAGGTCGAAAGCGAGGAACTCAGCCAACGTGAGCGCCGCCCGCGGCGTCACCAGCCGCTCGATGCTCGGATCGTTGGCCAGGTTGAGGAACAACGTGCTGGTGCGGAAGGCCCCGCTTTCCTGCAGGCTCTTGTGAAAGAACTCCGCGACGTCGTGGTTGACGCCGATGGCCGCCAGCACCACGGCAAACTGTCCCCCCTCAGTCGGAAGCGCAGCCTGGCGAACGATCTGGGCAGCGATTGCATCGTGCGGCAGACCGCTCCCCGAGAAAATGGGAAGCTTCTGGCCGCGCACCAGTGTGTCCAACCCGTCAATGCCCGAGATCCCGGTCTGTATGCACTCCCGTGGATAGTCGCGCCGCACCGGATTCATGGGCGCGCCGTTGACGTCGCGCAGGACGGCTGACAGCGGCGGCGGACCGCCATCCAGGGGCTGACCAAGGCCATCAAATACCCGGCCCAGCATCTCGCGCGCCACGGGGATACGCAGTGCGTGCCCGAGAAACCGAACGCGGGTGTCTGCCACAGACAACGTCGCGGTGCCTTGCAGCACCTCGACAACGGCAAGATCCTCCTGAATCTCGAGTACGCGTCCTTGCAGCAGTTGTCCCGTCGGTGAAACGATTTCGGCCAGCTCGCCGAAGCCGACCCCTTCGACACCTCGCAGGAAAATGAGTGGCCCCTGAATCTGATGCAGACCTCGATAATCGAGCCCTGCCTGGTCGCGGATTGAAGTCACGGCTCACTCCTGCTCAAGCGTATCCATCTGACTGCTCACCACGTCCCTGAGGGCGGCGAACTGCTGCAATTGGTCGTCGGGTATCTCAAAGCGCATACGCATGAGATCCGTGCGCACCGGCAGCTCCCGTACGCGATAGACAGGGATTTTCTTTTCGACGATGGCCATGCCGCGGTCGATGTAATGGAATATCGTGCGCAGCATGCTCATCTGCTTTTCCGGTGTGCTATGGCGGTCAATGGGGTCAAAGGCGTTCTGTTGCAGGAAGGCGTTGCGCAGCAGCCCGGCTCCTTCCAGCACCATACGTTCCCGGTCGGGTAACGACTCCTCTCCCAGCAGCCGCACGATTTGCTGTAACTTGGCCTCTTCGTCCAGCAACTCGATGGTGCGGGCGCGCAACGCCGCCCAATCGGGAAAGCCCTTTCCCTGCCACCACGCGCTCAGGTCGCCGACGTACTCGCTGTACGACTCACGGAAGTTGATCGCCGGGAAGAACCTGGCATTCGCCAGCTCTTTGTCGAGACTCCAAAAGCAGCGAACGAATCGCTTGCTGTGCTGCGTTACCGGCTCGGTAAAATCGCCGCCGGGTGGCGACACCGCGCCGATGGCACTGACCGAGCCCTCGCGACCGCAGAGCGCGGTCACCGAGCCGGCGCGCTCGTAAAACTCGGCGAGGCGGGTCGCCAGGTAGGCAGGGAAGCCTTCCTCGGCAGGCATCTCTTCGAGGCGGCCGGCAATTTCGCGCAGGGCCTCTGCCCAGCGCGAGGTCGAGTCGGCCATGAGGGCCACGTCGTAGCCCATGTCGCGGTAATATTCAGCGATGGTGATTCCGGTGTAGATGGACGCTTCACGAGCGGCGACCGGCATATTGGAGGTGTTGGCGATGAGCACCGTCCGCTCCATCAGCGGCCGGCCGGTCCGTGGATCCTCGAGCTGCGGCAGTTCGGTGAGCACGCCGGTCATCTCGTTGCCGCGCTCGCCGCAGCCGATGTAGACGATGATCTCGGCATCCGCCCACTTGGCGAGATTCTGCTGGGTCACGGTCTTGCCCGTGCCAAAGCCGCCTGGCATTGCTGCGGTCCCGCCGCGTGCGAGCGGGAAAAATGCGTCGATGATCCGCAGGCCCGTCAAGAGAGGCACCGTGGGCACACGCCGTTCGCGGTAGGGGCGGGGCCGTCGTACCGGCCAGCGGTGATACAGATGCAACTCGCGCACCGACCCGGCGCGATCAACCAGCGCGACCGGATCATCCAGCAGGTATGTTCCAGAATCAGCTACCCAAGTGATCCTTCCCGAGATGTCCGGCGGGACCAGGATGCGGTGCTCGATCGATGCCGTCTCGGTCACCGTGCCGAGGATCTCACCGCCTCGCACCTCGGTGTCGGGCGTAAGGACCGGGGTGAAATTCCATTGCCTCGCCCGGTCCAGCGGACGAGTGTACGCACCCCGCAGAACAAAGTCGCCGCAGTGAGTCGCCAGCGCTTCGAGCGGCCTTTGGATGCCATCGAAGATGCAACCCATGAGACCGGGACCGAGTTCCACGTGCAGCGGCAGCGTCGAGGTGTGGATCGGATCCCCGGCCTTGAGCCCGGTGGTGTCTTCATAGACCTGCAGGGTGGCCCGGTCTTCCTTGAGCCCAATGACCTCGGCGATGAGGCGTTGCGTGCCAACCCACACCAACTCCGACATGCCGATGGTCCGCGCCGTCAGGGCGTGGACCACCGGGCCGTTCACGCCGATCACCGTTCCTGAACGAGCCTCCGCCTGGGCGGTCATCACGGCCCTGAAGGTGAGGAAGGTTCTTCGCCGAGCAGCATGTCCGCAGCTAGGTGGCGGAGCCTATACATCCGGCGGCGGACGCGGCCATCGAATGAATTATCAAAGCGCACCCTCCCGTCATCGACTTCCAGAACCACGCCGCCCATTAGTTCGTCGTCGGCGGTGAAGCTCACCGCGCCACGATCTGAGGTCAGACTGCGACGGATTGCTTCGTCGAGTAGCAGCTCGCAGTCGTGAGGCATGCGCACACGGACCGGTCCGGCCGGTAGCGCCTCTAAGCCCTCTCGGACGAGCTCGGCGAGTCGATCTGCCGCCTGCGGGAATGTAGAAAAGCGCCCGAGCCGCGTCCGGGCACGGGCAATGACTTTCTCGATCAGCGCCTCACGCGCCAAAAGCAGCCCCAGATGACTCTGCGTTTCCGCGGCCGCCAGGAGTTTGGCGGCGCGGAGACGCCCCCGCGATTCCCCCGCGCTTCGAGCCCCGGCACGAATGGCCTCGGCCTCCGTGTCGGCGCTCGCACGGAGTCGGGCGACGCGCTGCTGCGCGCGTCCTTGCATCTCAGCGATCTCAGCGGCCGCTTGTTCCCGGATCAGACGCAGCAGGGTCCCGGCGTCTGACCCGGCAGCGTGGACAGAATCGATGGATTTCATAGGCGCAACCCCAAGGTGCGCTCGACGAAGCGTTGCACAGAGCCGCCGTCGGGTGATTCTCCGAAGCCGGGCACTTCGAGAATCACGGGCCCACTGGCATCGAGCATGGCATGCCTCAGATAGTCCCGAATGCGTCCCGCGATACCGTTGGTCACCACCAGCAGCACCGGGCGTTGCTTTGGCCCGCCTGCCGCGTGGACCTCGTTGACAACCTCTTCGATCGCCGTACGTGCCTCATCGGCACTGTGAACGACGCGGCCCGGCACGCCGCCCAAGGCGAACACCAGGACCGTATCCGCATCGCCAATGACCTGCAGCGGCTTCATGAGAGGCGGCCGAGGATCATGATGGCGACGATGAGGCCGTAGATAGCGATACCCTCGGCCAGACCGACGAAGATCAGAGCACGACCCGCGATTTCCGGCCGCTCACCAATCGCGCCCAACGCCGCCGCACCCACGTGGCTGACAGCGTAGGCGGCACCGAGCGCACCGATCGCCGTCGCCGCGGCGGCGGCGGCGAAACCCCACTTCATCACTTCATCGGACACGCCGCCGAGTTGCGCGGCAGCCCCGGCAGCAGCGGGCAGTCCGCTCAGGACGGCCGCCAAGGCCAGGAGCGACACGGCGGCGAGGCCGACGTGTACCCGCGCGAACCAGCGGATGGCGCGGCCGTACCTGCGGCTCGAACCGCGCGGCTGGATGCCGGGAGCTGATGTGGTCTGGCGTGGTTCCTGGGTCGTCATGGTTCCTCCTCTCAGGGGTGCGCCGGCGGCATGCCGGAGGCCAGGCGCAACGGCCGGTACTCCTCACCACCGCCGCTGTAGAAGCGGCTGAAGAACTCGTAGTACTCGAGACGGATGCTCTGGATCGACACGATCAGTCCTTCCAGTGCGATAATGACGGCATTGCCGATCACAATGACGATAATCGCGCCGATGGTGCCACCCCGGCTTTCGGCGATGGCATCGGCGACACTGAAGGTGGCAAGCAAGAGGCCCGCATGACTCACGGCAAAGGCCGCCAGTCGAATGAAGGTGGCGGTGTTCGACACCGTGCTGACCATGGTGTCGAGCACGTCGACTATTGCCTCGACCAGCAGCGTCAACAGTTCTCCGGCCCCAGGCCACCTGTGCTCATGCAGACCCACCCACAGCACGCGCGCGGGTTCTTTGAGAAACACCAGCGTCAACGCCACGACCAACCACATCACGGCTGTTCCCAGCGTGACCGCGCCGGGCCCGGCGGTGAGCCAACGCATGAGGACGCCCGCGACAATCCAGTATGCCAAGGCGCCCAGCAGCCCGTTGCGCTCCCAGAGCGCCGTGACGTCTCGCCGACGCACCGCGTTTACAAGATTGAGAGCGAGGGCCAGGCTGAGAAAGCCGGCGCCGAAGCCCACGGCTGTTTTCATCAGCCTGGGCATGTCCTCCATCGGTCGGAGCCAGAGCGCGGGCAACCAATGCTCCACACCGAAGACGCTGCCATAGAGAAACCCGAAGGCCATGGCGAAGACACCGCACTCCATCAAGATCACCGCATAGTCCCGGTAGCGGAACATTCGCCGGTACATGAAGTACCCGATGGCGAATAGCACCGCCCCTTGGCCGACGTCGCCGAACATGAATCCGAACATGGCGAGAAACGCGACAGCGACCACCGCTGTCGGTTCCAGTTCGCCGTAGCGCGGCAGACCGTACGCCCGCAGCAAGCGCTCGAACGGTCGAATGAGCACCGGATTGCGCAGCAGAATGGGTACCGACACGAGGCCGCGGCGTACGCCTTCGAGCCCGGCCGGATCCTGCCACTGCACCACGCAACGGCTTCCCGCGGCGGCGCGCACGGCCGCTTCGAGCTGCGCCGTGAGTACAGCGGGAACCCAGCCGGTAATCAGAGAGATCCGCTCTGAACGGCCCATGAGACCGCGCGCCTCCGTAAGCAGCCGTTCGCGTTCCACGCGGGCACGCAATGTACAGGCCTCTGGTCCGAGCCGCTGCGCCAAGGCGTTACGATCGGCCTCGACAGCGGCCACGGCCTCGCGGCTTGCCTCCAGGTCGCTAACAAGGTGCGTCATCGCTTCTTCAGGGGCACCGGTCAGGTGGGGCGGCAGCTCCAGCCGCTCGAAGTGAGCGCTGCGCAACGCCCGCTCCAGCACTTCGTGGTCGGCAGAGAGACAGAGGGCAGTGATGAGGAGTCGACCGTCCGTGCCCGGCATGCCCTGCGGGACGATGATGTGAGGTGTGCGCGTCAGGGCCTCACGTAGCCGTGTCAGACTCCGTTGCGGAAGCAAACCAGAAGCGAGGAAGACGTAGCGCAGATTGCCAAGCTGTTCGAGCGGCAGCCCGATGGGAACGAGCGCCCGCAGCGTGTGCACAAGTCCTTCGATCCGCTCCGTGTCTGCCGCGGTGCGGCCGGCGCCCTGACGAAACGCATCTACCTCCGTGCGAATGGCCTGACTGCGGGATTCCAGGCCTTGTAGATCCAGCGTCTCTTCGACGCTGGCGGACAGCACGTGATTGCGCCACTCGATACGCAGGAACGCCAGGACCTCGTCGAGGCTTTGGGCCAGGGCGCCAAGCTGTCGAAGCCGTTCGCTGACGTCGTAAGGCTGAATCGCGCCGAGCATCTCGACGGAATGACGTACGTCGAGCAAGTGCAAGACGCCGACGCGGGCGATAGCGCGCGCGGCCGCCTCGAGGTCTGTCGCCAGGAGGACCAAGGAGAGATGGCGTATAGGCTCTGGGGTCAACACGAGCGGTCCTCTTTCAGTGCCGGATGGTCACAACGTGTTCAAAGGCCTCTGTGCTGTTCAGGCCGAGCGTCTTAGCGGTCAGCAACACCTGCAGGTCGCGGATCTCGAGTTCCTGGGTCAGGAGAAATGCGAGAGGCACGCCGATGTGAAACGGGTAGCCACGGAATTCTCGTTGGGCTGCCGCTGCAAGGAAACGCCACAGCGCGGCAGAGCAGGCGTCGAATCCACGCATGTCAGCTTCCGCCAGAAGCCGGGCGTACGGTGTGTGTTCCAGCGCCACACCCCAGGGCAGTTGGGGCCCCTCGGCCAAGGCGCGCCGCACCGCAAACGTGACCCATCGTCCTTGTCGCAGCGTGTAGTTCAAGATCTCCTCGGGCGCCATGCCGAGGGCATCGCGGTAGCGGGCGATCCAGCCGAGATTCAGGATGTCGAACAGGATGCCCAACAGACCGTGGGCACGCTTACCGTCGGAGGGCTCGAGTACACCGGCGGCTTCCCACAAGCGCTCGTAGTAATCGATCTCCAGCGCGACTTCGAGGGCGAACGGCCCGGCATCCTCAAGGCGGTGCAGCGCCGCTGCCATGGGGGCACCGTACGCCGTCGTTGCCAAGCGATCGGTCAGCTCGTGCAGGTCGCGCGCCTCCACCAGCCGTTGCGTGTCCAGGCTGGAAATGTCGCCAAGGACGAACAGGTACCGGCTGACGGTCTCCGGGGACAAGCGGCGGTGCACGGCGCGGATCACAAGTTTGAGGTTCTCGAGTTCGTGCCGCAGGAGGTATACCCGGACCAGTGCGGCTTCCGGGCTTGCCAGCATGCGAATGAGCGTCCGGCCGATCTCGACCAGTCTTTCTCGTAGGCTGCCTTCACCGCGCGGTTTACTGAGCCTGCGGCCGTATGCCGTGTGGAGCAGTACGTCGAGCATCGTGTCCCGTGAAGGATAGCCGTACAAAGCTTCCAACCCGCTGTGCCCCAGGAGTGTGGGGATGAGGGTGCGGACCCGGGCGTTGGCTGCCGCGTAGCGCTGCAGATCTCGCCTCATCAGCTGGCGTCACCTTGCCCGTTGGCTGTCAAGACAAAGTGCACCACGGCTTCAACTGCCGCGTCGATGCGGGGCTCGGCACGCGCCTGCATGGCCGCTGCCTGCAGGCGCGTGCCTTCGGCCATGTGTACCGCATTCTGCTGCGCTGCAGCCACCAACCGCTCCTCAACCGACTGGGCCAAGGCATCACGGGTGTCTCCGGCCTCATGCACGCGGCGCCGGCTGTCCTCTTCGGCCTCACGCACCAGTCCCTGGCAATCGCGCTGTGCCGCATCCACTGCTT
The DNA here is from genome assembly GCA_036382395.1 of Candidatus Binatia bacterium. Classification (NCBI taxonomy): domain Bacteria; phylum Candidatus Binatota; class Binatia (SeqCode); species Binatia bacterium. The sequence continues at coordinate 15,380 of DASVHW010000421.1, forward strand.
GGCGCGCCTCGGCTTCGGCTGCCAAGATCACTAAGAGAGCCTCCTGCACCGTTCGCCTAGCGATGCAAGGGGCTTGCCACGCCGCCCAAGGCCTCGCCTTGGAAGCCTAGGCGTTGCACTGCGGGCGCATGCCCCCTGCTGCACTTTGCAGCAACGCGAAAAGAGCGGCCTTTGTCCTGGCCTTTGGGAAAACACGCCGGTTTCGTTGCTGGCGCTGGTAACCCTTGCTCATATGGCGGCAGTAGGGCCTTTGGGATATCGTCCTCGCGCATGGTTCTGCACGGGAAAACGGTTCTGGTCACCGCAGGTGCCAAGCGGGTAGGGCGGGCAATTGTCCTCGAGCTCGCCAGGGCCGGGGCGAGCGTCGTGGTCCACTGCCGCTCGTCTCACGCAGAGGCCGCGGCCACGTGCACCGCAGCGAGTGCCTTCGGTGTCCGAGCCGCAGTCGTGGCCGGGGATTTGCGCATCGGCGCCGATGTGGAACGCATTGCCCGCGAGTCGTGGGCTGCATTTGGAAGCGTCGACGCGTTGGTGAACAGCGCTGCGGTCTTCGCTCCAACCCCGATTGAGACATTGACGGACGAACAGTGGGATCAGGCATTGGCGATGAACCTCAAAGGTCCGTTCATGCTGGCAGTGCAGCTCGGCCGATTGATGCGAGAAGGAAGCGGCGGCGTCATCATCAATATCGCGGACGGGGCGGCGATGCGGCCCTATCGCGGGTACCTGCCGTACTGCGTGTCGAAGGCGGGCATGATTGCAATGACGATGGGCCTCGCTAAGGCACTGGCACCGCAGGTGCGGGTGAACTGTGTGGCGCCGGGTCCCGTCATGCCCCCAGAGGACTACACGGCCGAGGAGCGCGCGCATCTCGTCGAGCTGACGCCGCTGAAGCGTCTGGGAACAGCAGAGGATGTTGCCCGCATGGTGCGCTTCCTGATTGGCGAAGCCGAGTTCTCGACGGGCGGCGTGTATCTGGTGGACGGTGGCCGCTTGAACGCATCGACGGCGAGCGACCAGTGACCTCCGCCATTTGAGTTGAACGGTCGGGTATGATCACCCTGTTCCAACGGCTTGCCTGGAGCCTCGTCATCCTGATCGGCGTGACCTTTCTCACCTTTGTCATCGCCTTCATCATCCCCAGCGATCCGGCGCGCACGGTGGCTGGGCCGAAGGCGGATCCGGAGACGCTGGCCACGATCCGCAAGGAGATGGGGCTGGACCAGCCCGTGCCGGTGCAGTACGCGCGCTATCTCGGGCGCTTGGTTCACGGCGATTTCGGGCGCTCCTACCTGACGCGGCAGAGCGTTCTGCAGGCCATCATCGAGCGTCTGCCGGCCACCGCCTATCTCGCCGTTTCCAGCCTCGGCGCCGCGGCGCTGATCGGCATCGTTCTGGGTTGCCTGACGGCGCGCCGTCAGGGCTCGGCCGTTGATCTGGCAGTACTGGTTGGTTCGTTGATAGCGCTCTCGCTGCCGGTGTTCTGGGTCGGCATGATGCTCCTGTATTTTGTCGCGTACCGGGCTCGTTTGCTGCCGCTCGGAGGGTTCGGCCTCTCGAATGTCGTGTTGCCGGCATGCACCCTGACCTTGGGTGGCGCGGCGTACTACACCCGTCTTCTGCATACCAACATGCGCGCTGTCCTCGACCAGGACTATATCCGGGCGGCGCATGCCAAGGGGCTGTCACCGTTCCGGGTGTACGGCAAACACGCGTTACGCAACGCCATCATTCCATTGGTCACGCTGTTGGGACTTGATTTTGCCGGCCTCATGAGCGGGGTCGTGCTGACCGAAACGGTCTTCAATTGGCCCGGCCTGGGCCGGCTCGCGGTCGAAGCGGTCTTTAATCAGGACATCCCGATGATCATGGGCACGGTGTTGTTCAGCGCCCTGCTGGTGGTGGGCGCCAATATGGTCGTGGACCTCTTGTATATCGTCATCGACCCACGCATTCGCTATCGGGCGCAGTAATGACAGCGCAACGACGACACCAAGCGAGCCGGAAACGGGAACGCCGATGCCGGCGATAGGGCAGGGCAGTCAGCGCTATCTGGCCGTCGCCGGCGGGGCCATGGTCACGCTCCTGGTGTTTGTTGCCGTGACCGCACCCTGGCTAGCGCCCTTCGATCCCTTGAAGGCGATTGCCGACAGTTTTGGCAATCCCTTTCCACCCGGAGCGCGCTACCCGCTCGGAACCGATGAGCTCGGCCGTGACGTGCTGAGCCGGCTGCTGTATGGCGCTCGCATCTCCGTCTTCGTTGCCGTCGTCGCCACCAGCCTCACACTGATCATCGGTGTCACCGTCGGCGTGTGTTCCGGCTATTTCGGCGGATGGGTCGATACGCTACTGATGCGTCTGACCGACGTGTTCCTGTCTTTTCCGGCGTTGCTGCTGGCCATAGCCTTGGCGGCGCTGTTCGAGCCCGGGCTGACGTCGATCCTGGTTGTCATCGCCGTGGTGAGCTGGACGGGTGTCGCACGCACGATTCGTGGTGAGGTATTATCGCTGCGCGAGCGTGATTTCGTCGCGGCGGCCAAGGCGCTCGGTGCCACGCCATTCCGTCTCATGCTGCGCCACATCCTTCCCAACGTTCTGCCGACGATCGTCGTCATGGGTGCGCTCAGCACCTCCGGCACGGTGCTGCTCGATGCCGGGTTGAGCTACCTGGGCCTCGGCGTCCCGGTTCCCACACCGAGCTGGGGACGCATGATCAGCGACAGTCAAACCTACTATCGCCTGGCCCCGTGGCTGATGATCAGCCCCGGTGTGGCGATTGTGTACGCCGTGGTGGGCTTCAATTTCCTCGGTTACGGACTGCTCGCGATCGTCGGCGGCCGTGAGCGTCGATGAAGGGTGCCGGCGAGGCGCGGCCGCGCCGAGGGCAGTCACTGGGCGCCACCCCTGGAAGAAGGACGTTCCCAAGTCTGTGTCTCCTTGTCGGTGTACTGCCGTCAGTGCTCTGCCTGACTGGTTGCACATCATCCTCCGGTAGGGACGCAGAGTCGCCGCCGCCGTACCTGCGGCTAGCGGGTCCGGACGAGATCCCCACGCTCGATCCCGCCCGCGGCTATGACACCTCGTCGTGGCAGTTCGAACAGATGCTGTTCACGACCCTGGTCGACTACGATGCCGGCACCAACCTCGTCCCTCAGTTGGCGACGGACTGGTCCGTATCCGCCGATCGTCGCACCTACACCTTTCACCTGCGTGCGGATGTGCGCTTTACCAACGGCCGCGCCGTGACTGCCGGCGATGTGAAGTACTCGATCGAACGCGTGCTCAACCCCCACACGCGCTCGCAGGGCGCGGAGTTCTTCCGGGTGATCAGCGGCGCGGAGGCGTGTACCGAAGCGAGTTGCGCCGTCGCCGGCATCGAGGCTCCCGATCCGCAGACGCTACGCTTCACCCTGCGTGCGTTCGATCCGTTGTTTCTCCACAAGCTGGCGATGCCGTTCGCAGCGGCGGTGCCGGCGGAGGAGGTGGCACGTTGGGGGGAGGATTTCGCGCGCCATCCCGTCGGCAGTGGCCCCTTCATGCTGCGGGAGTGGGTCAGCGGACAGCGTGTGACGCTGGTGCGCAATCCCGACTATTTCATTCGCGGGCTGCCACGTCTCGAGGGCCTGCAGCGCTTCGTGGGTGTCAATGACGATCTGGCATGGCTCAAGTACGAATCCGGTCAGCTGGATATCTCCAGTATTCCGCCCGCCGAGTTTCCTCGCGTCATTGGCGCCCCCCGCTATCAGCCACTGCTGCATCACGTCACCACGATGACCACCAATTACCTGGGAATGAACTGCCGCGTGGCGCCGTTTACCGACCGTCGCGTGCGTCAGGCGATGAACTATGCCGTCAACAAGGAGAAACTGCTGCGGCTGATCAACAACCGCGGCGTCGTCGCCAAGAGCTTTTTGCCTCCCAACATGCCCGGACAGAATCCGGACCTGACTGGCTACCCGTTCGATGCGCAGCGCGCGCGCCAACTCCTGGAGGCGGCCGGCCAAGCCGCCGGCTTCCGTACCACGCTCTGGGTGCGCTCCGACGAGACCACGTTGCGTATGGCGGAGTCGGTGCAGCAAGATCTCGCTGAGGTCAACGTGCAAATCCAGATCAAGGCGATCGCATGGGGCCCCTTCCTTGAGGCGGTGCGTTCGCCGGATCTGGTGCCCTTCTTCCTGCTCGGATGGGAAGCCGACTTTCCCGACCCCAGCAATTTCCTCGAAGTGTTGCTGCATTCGAAGAACATCGGCTCGAACAACAACACCAACTACAGTAACGGGGAGGTTGATGCGCTGCTCGATCAGGCCAGCCGCACGGTCGATCCGCAAGCGCGGCTGACACTCCTGCAGGAGGTCGAACGGCTTGCCGTCGCCGATGCACCATGGGTCTTCCTGTTCCATCCGGCGACCTACGACATCGTCCTGCCGCGCGTGCAAGGCTTCCGCCTCCATCCGCTCCGCCCGCCGCGACTGGAGCAGGTATGGCTGGGGGATGAAAACAGTCCTGAGTCCTGAGTTCTGAGTCCTGAGCGGAGTAGCTAGTGTTTGCCTCAGGATTCAATACTCAGGACATAGAGGCTGTGAGGAAACGCGTGGTCCGCGACCACGGCGATTCCGCCTTGCGTTGCGCCAAAGAGGCGTAATGCCGGTGGTATAGGCTTCCAGCCTGTACCAGTGAACGTGCGGCCGCACGGCCGCCGGGTTAGTACAGGCTGGAAGCCTATACCACCATTGGCGACCTTCAGCCGCTCACACAGAGTGTGCTGACGAAATCTCATTTGCCTTTCTACCAATTTCCTCACAGACTCTCAGCACTACCGTTGCGGCTGGGCCTGCTGCGCCTGCATTTTGAAGATCAAATCCGTGACGCGCATGGCGATTCTGAGCTTGGCCCCGAGCGCCTCGGTGCGACGATGTTCCTCGTCCAATCGGCTGCGCAGCGCGGTGTTATCGGCGCGGACGGAAGCCGCATCACCGTCGCCCGGGCTCGGGCCGGAGGTGCTGCGGGTCAGTGCCAGCTGACGTTCCAGCTCGGCGGCGCGATGTTGGCTCTCTGCCAGGCTGCGATTGAAGCTCTGCGTAATATTCTGCTTTTCCTCCTCGAGTTCTTGCAAGCGGGTACGTACCTGGGGCGTGTCCCTACTGGCCGCTTCAGTCGCGGTGCGCTCGGTGACAGCCCGCTCCTGCAGGGCACGGAAATCCCGCGCCAGCCGTTCCCGGGCCGCACGCTCGTCCTCGAGTGCGGTGCGGAGCTGCGCCACTTCTTGCTTTGCCGCCGCCAGGTCGGCATCGATGGCGCCGCTTCGTTCGTACGGTGGCGCCGAGGTTTCTTCCTTCAAGCGCGCCAACTCCGTCTCGACCTGTTTGCGGCGCTGCTGCTCGTCAGCCAGCGCCGCGCGCAGCCCGGCCATGGCGCCGGCGCTTTGCGCCTCGGCCTTACGGTGAGCCCGCTCTGCTGAGGCGGCACTGGCCGCGGCGGCTTCGCCCGGCGGCGCAGGGCTCTTGCCCTCTGCCGCAGCAGGGCCACGCGCCGGGCCGGCTGCCACCGTGCGGCGGGAGGCAACGACCTCGTCAAGTGTGGCTTGCAGCTCGCCTTCGTGCTGCCGCAGTTGGGCCACTTCGCCGCGCAGGCGCTCGACCTCCTGCAAACGCTGCTCGAGTTGTTTCTGCAGGGCGGCGCTGCGTTCATGCTCCCGCGCCAGCACCTGGCCGAGCACGTACACGCGGCCCGAAACCATGGCGCCGGAGTGATAATCCATGTCGCCGGAGGTGACGCCAAGGACCGGGGCGGGCGCGCCAGGGGTCAGCGTTGTACACGACCACAGAGCGGAGAGCAGCAGAACAGGGCAGGGGAGAAGCGTCCACCGCTTCAGGAACAGCGCCTCGCTCCGTGGCATTGGCGGGACGCTACCGAGTTCGGCCGACTTTGTCCAGCATGCCTCTTCAAGCCGCTGCTGCCGGCAATGCGATCTCGACGTATTCGGTTTGGCACGGTGCGCCGGCGGCATGCCACATGCGAAAGCGCCGTTCGCGGGCCGCATACAGCAACACAGTCGAAGAGCGCGTGCCGAAGCGTTCCGTGTGCACGCAGAGATTGTTGGGAGGACCGTCCGCGCGCGGATCGAGCGGGGTGGAGTGATCCGACAGAATGGTGCGCAGTCCTCTCAGAAATCGGTCAAGTGAATCCTGCGCCAGGGCGCTACGGACGGCATCGAACAGGCGGTAGGACTTGGCGATGCGGGGACATTCCGGGTCGTTCAGCTCCAAGTTGGTGAGCAGGTGTAGTCCCGGATCGAGCCCGGTTTCGACCATGGCGCCGCTGCTGTTCCCCATCACGCGGGCCGCGTCCGGGGCGGCGATGAGAAGATTGAACGGGTTGTATGAGTTGCCAGGATCGCGGCGCACCCGGTCGCACGCGGTCGCGACCGACGGCTCTTGCAGGACCTCCAGGCAGAGCAGACCGCGTGAGCGCCGGTTCGGGTCGGGTGGCGTGCTGGTGCGCCGGTTCAGGATTCCCGCCACCATGTCATGCGCGTTCACTCCCAGCCACGTGCCGCCGGCCCGCACGTCCTGGCCGGCAACGACCCAGGGATCGTGGAGCAGCCGCAGCGGTGGAGTCGCCGGACGCTCGTAGAACTCGTCGCGGTTGGCGGCCACCACCACGGGGAACTCCGGACTCGTGTGGAAGTAGATCGCCAGCGTGCACACGCGAGGATTATTCGCGCATCACATCCGTGGAAGCAAGGTGAAGCGCGGTCGCCCAATCTCAATTGTCTTCAGAAAGGTGCTATGTTAGCGTTTCGATATGCCCCCATCAGACGGACATTTCGCATCCATCGAGGATGTGATGGAGCGCTTCGGAAAGCAGAAGTATATCTGCAGCCGCCGCCTCGCCACGGTAGTGTACCTCGCCAGCCGCTTGGAGAAGCCGATCCTGGTGGAAGGTCCCGCCGGCGTCGGCAAGACCGAGCTCGCCAAGGTGCTGGCGCAAGCGCTCGGGCACGACCTCATCCGCTTGCAGTGCTACGAAGGTCTGGATGAAGCCAAAGCGTTGTACGAATGGGAGTACGCCAAGCAGCTCCTGTACACGCAGATCCTGAAAGACAAGATCGGCGAAGTCCTCGGCGGGACGACGTCGCTGCAGCAGGCAGTCGACCGCATCGCCAAGGAGGACGACGTCTTCTTCTCCGAGCGCTTCATTCTGCCGCGCCCGCTGCTGCGCGCCATCTCCGCCCCGACCCCGACCGTGCTGCTCATTGACGAGATCGACAAAGCCGACAGCGAGTTCGAAGCGTTCCTACTCGAAGTGCTGAGCGACTTTCAGGTGAGCGTGCCGGAACTCGGCACCCTACGCGCCAAACACATTCCGCTGGTGGTGTTGACGAGTAACAACGCGAGAGAGATGTCCGACGCCCTGAAGCGCCGCTGCCTGCATCTCTACATCGACTTCCCCGCGGCCAGCCAGGAGCTGGAGATCGTGCGTCTCAAAGTGCCCAACATCTCCGCGGTCCTGGCGCAGGAGGTCGTCAACGTCGTGCAGCGTATCCGCCAGATCGATCTGAAGAAGACCCCCAGCATCAGTGAGACACTGGACTGGGCCAAAGCGTTGACCTTGCTGAACGCCGATCGGCTGGACGAGCAAATGGTCAACGACACGCTCAACACCGTCCTCAAATATGAAGGCGACATCCGCAAGGCGCAGGACGAGCTGAAGGACTACCTGCAGAAGCAGAAGGCCAAGCTGCCGCCCGCCGGAACGGTGGAGAGCGAGAAGGATCTGCTGCATTGAGGGTAGGGGCGCGGCCTGCTGCGCCCCGGCGGCGGAAGATCGCGCCCTGATGGACGATAAGATCGTCGCCTTCACCACGCTGCTGCGGCAGAACGGCCTGCGCGTTTCGGTGGCAGAGGACATGGACGGGTTCCAGGCTCTGCAGTGCATCGGACTCAGTGACCGGGTGGCCTTCAAGGACGCCTTGCGTGCCACCATCATCAAGCGGGCGATCGACGCCCCGGTATTCGACGAGCTGTTCGACCTCTACTTCAGCGGCATGGGCGGGATGCTCAAGAGCAGCGCGGACTCGCTCATGTCGGCGCTGGAGATGAGCGCAGCCGAGTTCCAGCAGCTGCTCGATGCTCTGGCCGACATCTTGAAGGGCCTCGACATCGAGCTGTCCGAGCTGGCACAAGCGCTGTTGAGCAACAACACCGGCCAACTCGAGCGCAGGCTGCGTCAGGCCGCGGCGGCGGCGCAGGTGCAGAACATCCAGCGCCCGTTCCAAGAAGGCCGCTACAGCCACAGCATGGCGCAGACGCTCGGCCTCGGGCGGCTCTCGGAGGAACTGGACGCACTGAAGGAGCAGTTGGGCGACGCCGCCGTCGATCCGGCACTTCTGCAGCAGCTCCGGCGCCTGATCGATCGCCGCCTGCAGGATCTGACCGACATGATCAAGCGGGCGGTGCGCATGGAGCTGGAGAAGCAGGACCACACGCTACGCCAGAACCAGCGCATGCAGAGCCTGGCGGAGAAGAGCTTTTATTATCTGTCGGAGGACGAGATCCGCCGCATGAAGGAGGCGGTGACCAAGCTGGCGCAACGCTTGAAGAACGCGGTGTCGATCCGGCGGCGGCACGCCAAGCGCGGCAAGTTCGATCTGCAGGACACCTTGAGAAAGAACCTGCAATATGGCGGCGTACCGTTCAAAATCCAGTTCGACCACCGCGTCCGCGACAAACCGCAGGTGATCGTCCTGTGCGACGTGTCGGACTCCGTGCGCAACGTCTCACGCTTCATGCTGCAGTTCGTGTACTCGCTGCAGGACCTGTATTCTCGCGTGCGCAGCTTCATCTTTGTCAGCGAGGTCGGGGAAATCACGCAGCTCTTCGAGGAGCAGGACATCCACGAAGCCATCGAGCAATCGCTCAGCGGCGGTATCATCAACGTCTTCGCGCACTCGGATTTTGGGCGTGCCTTCCGCAGCTTCCACCGCGACTACATCGCCGCGGTGAACAACAAGACCACGGTCATCGTGCTGGGCGACGCCCGCAATAACTACAACCTGCCGCAGGAGTGGGTCTTGAAGGAGATCCAACTGCGCGCTAAGCAAGTCATCTGGCTCAATCCGGAGAATCGCCTGACGTGGGGATTCGGTGATAGCGAGATGGATCGGTATCTGCCGTTCTGCGATCTCGTCGAAGAGTGCCGCAATCTGAACCAGCTCTACCGCGTCATCGATCGCCTCGTGAGCTAGGCGCGCGCAGGGATTGACGTCGAGAAATGTTTCTGGGCAAAATGATCGGGGTGACGGTTGAAGGAGCACGTCATGAGCTTTGAGGATTCAATACTGATGAGCGTCGGCGGGCTCACGCTCGATCCGGTCACCAAGACGCCCATCGTCATCCTCAAGGACCGCGACAACAAGCTCAACCTACCCATCTGGGTCGGCTTGCTTGAAGCCACGGCGATGGCGACAGAGCTCGAGGGCATCAAGATGGCCCGGCCCATGACACACGACCTCCTGTGCAACGTCCTCACGGAACTCGGTGCGACAGTGGATTGCGTGGAGATCACCGACCTGAAGGACAATACCTACTTCGCGCTGATCCATCTGCGCATCAACGGAACGCAGCACACCATCGATGCGCGTCCTAGCGACGCCATTTCGCTGGCGTTGCGGACAAAGAGCCCGATCTACGTCAGCAAGCGAGTGATCGAAACGTCGAGTGTGCTGCAGCAGGCCGAGGACGCCAACGAGACCAACCTCTCCAACGTCTCCCGCGACAAATGGGCGGAGATCCTGGAGAAGATGTCGCCGGGTGACTTCAAGTACAAGATGTGACTCTGCCTGCAGGTCCGACGCCAGCCAGGCTTTCCTCTATCCGCCGCTATTAAAATATGGCCAGACAACGATTTCGACGCAAAGACCTGAAACGTCCCGATGAGTTCGTCACCCACGGCTGGCAGGTGCTGACCTGGGCATCGGAAAATGCCCGCCTGATGTCATGGAGCCTGGCAGCCGCCGCGGCGGTCGCGCTCGTGATTATGGGGGGCATATCCATCCGCAACGCCCGCAGTCGACAGGCGAACGAAGACCTCGGTCGCGCCCTGGCTGACTTCCAGGCCGGGAACTACACGCAGGCGGCAACCCAGCTCGCCGAGGTCGCCAGCCGCTGGCAGCCGGCACCGGCCGGCCGCGTCGCGTCACTGTACGCGGCCAGCGCCGACTTGAAGTCCGGCAACATCGACAGCGCGACCGTGGTGCTGCAGGATCTTCTCGCTGCGCCGGACTGGCCCTCGTACTTGCGGCAAGAGGCCTTGGTGGATCTTGGTCTCGGGCTCGAGCGCAAGGCGGACATGGCCAATGCGGCGGCACGCTATCAGGAAGCCGGTGGTCTCGACGGGCCGTACAAGGCCGCCGCCGTCCTAGGCGAAGCGCGGTGCCGGGAGCAGCTGGGGGAGAAGGACAGAGCGCGCGAGCTGTACCAGGGCTTCACGCACGATTTTCCCAACGCTCCCGAGGCCGAGATCGCGACAGGCAAACTGCAGTAGTTGCCGCCGCCGTCTTAGTTTACATAACGTATCTTATCAGACGTTCGACCCGTTGCGGCCGGGTGGCCCTGTTTTCGAACTGTGGTCATGCGGGCCGGGTTCCTGTTCCTTTCCCTAGCGGGATTGTCCTCCGCGCGCCGACCCTTTGGCTCGGATGGACCGGCGTCCGTTCGCCGTGGTCTCTTACCGCGAGTCAATCCCGGTCGCTTGACGCTGGGACGTGACGGGAACGTACCAGACATGAGCTTGGTGGAACCGCCAATTGACGACGATCAGCCTGCCCCTGTGGCAGTCGTCGCGTTTTAGAATCGGCCTATAAGTTGCTAAGTTCGTGGCCATCAAATGACAGCGCAGCCAGGACTCGGGGTAGCAACCTTCCGGGACGATGATCTTATTCGCTTCAACAACTGGGTGTGGATCACGCGCCTACGCTCGATCGCCGGACTCCTGGGACTGGCGATCCTTCTGACGTTGATTGTCCCGTCGGCCCCGCCTCTCGGTCCCATAACCGTAGTGGCTGCTGCCGACCTGGCGGTATCGCTCCTGTACCACCGTTGGCTGCGCGCGCGGCGCTACCTCCGGCTGCTCGCCTACGTGCAGCTTACGGTTGACACGCTCGCCATCCTTGCCGGGCTGTTCTTTGTACAGGAGTCTGCGGTGCTGTTTCACTTCCTCCTCCTGCTGCCGATCGTGCCGGCAAGCATGATGGAATGGCGCTGTGGCGCAATCATCGCGACAGTGGCCAGCGTCGGTCATTTACTGCTGCTCTGGATCAACGGTACCGCCGCCCTGGTTTCGGTGTCCGGCCTGCTGCCACCGGCCTGCTTCTTCTTGGTCGCGAGCCAGTCATTGTTCTACGCCCGGCACTTGGCCCAGAAGAACAGCGAGCTGGAGCTCGCCGCGGAGTCGCTGAACCAGTTCAATGCCCGCTTGGAAGAGGAGCATGCCATTTCCGCGGCGCTGCTGCGGGCGGCGCAGGCCCTGACGACCTCGCTCGATCCAGGTGAAATCCTGGGTCGCTTGAATGATGTTGTTCGAAGCGCCCTGCCCTGCGACTGGAGCGTCACACTGTTGCGTGATGGGCAGCGCAACATCTACCGGGTGGCGGCCGTGTCCGCTACCGAGCCGGACACCATCGAGGAGGTCCGTAACTTCGAATTCCCGAGCGATAGTGTCGCGCTCTTCGCTGCGGTCACTCAACAGGGGCTGGTTATGGTGGAGAACCCTGATTCGCTGCTGTTTCCAGGCACGATCATGGACCGCTGGCACGTGAGCTCGTTCGTCTGCGCCGATCTGCGGCACGCCGGTTCCTCCATCGGCATACTTGCTGCCGGCTTCACCGAACGGACGGGACCGTGTTCGGCGCGTGAGGTCCGCTTGTTTCGGAGCATCGCCCAGCAGGCCGTGGTGGCACTGGAGAACGCGCGGCTGGTGGAAAGTCTGCGGGCTGCGAGCCGCCTCAAGTCCGAATTCATCGGCACCATGTCGCACGAGCTGCGTTCCCCGCTCCACGTGGTCATCGGATACGTGGACCTGCTGATCGATGAAGATATGGGCGCCATCTCCGGCGAGCAGCGTCATGCTTTGGAAAGCGTGCGGCAGCATGCGCTCCAGTTGCTGGAGCTGATTCAGGAAGCCCTCGACATCAATCGATTGGAAGCCGGCCTCTTGCCTCTCGACATCGAGACCTTCACCGTGCACGAGTTCCTCAATGATGTGAAGGACAGCATTCCTACCGACTGGACAAGACCCAATGTCCACTTGATGTGGCACTTCGACCAGGCCCCTGTCCTCATCCGATCGGATCGCGTCAAGCTCAAGAAGGTCTTGCGCAACCTGGTACAGAACGCCCTGAAGTTCACCGATCAGGGGCACGTCACCATGCAGGCGTCGGCGATTGACGGCTGGGTGGATTTCGCCGTGACCGACACCGGCATCGGCATCAGCCCCGAAGCGCTCCCGTTCATTTTTGATATGTTCCGTCAGGTCGACGGTTCCACCACACGCCGTCACGGTGGAGTGGGACTGGGACTGTACATCGTCAAGCAGCTGGTGCGGGCGATCGGCGGTGACATCAGTGTCACCAGCACCCCCGGAAGCGGCTCCACCTTCCGCGTCCGCCTGCGCCGCAGCGAATGAACAG